>DPCJ01000068.1 GCA_003516705.1 Prolixibacteraceae bacterium
ACTTATGAACTAAAACTGTGACAAATCTACCGCGAACAAATTACACTTGCATTACTACAATGTTAACAGTAGCTAAATGCAGTTTTTCTTAACATGTGATTAATACACTTCATTTCCTTTGATGAATGATGACCTGCAAAATGGCAATTTTAAGTCTTGTGGAAAAAAAGTTTTGTGAATATGCCTCGGTTTGAAACAAATTTATTTACTTTGCGATTCAAAGTACTTTTAAATAATGAAAACTACAGAAAATTATTTGTCGGAAATAAAGGAAATCCGGAAGATGATGGAACAATCGAGCCGGTTTCTTTCACTCAGCGGCCTTTCAGGAGTTTTAATTGGTATTTATGCGCTGGCAGGTTCTTTTGTAGCCTACCGGATGATTTATTTTTCGCAATTTGAATTTGTAACATCCATTTTTTCAGGCAATCTTGTTTTTGCGATAATTGCAGTTGCAATGCTTGTGCTTACATTTTCAATAATTACCACATTAATACTTACCTGGCGAAGAGCAGGCGGAACCGGCAAAAGTATCTGGAACCCCGGTTCGCGGCTGATGTTAATCAATCTTTCTATTCCGTTTATCAGCGGCGGACTCTTTATTTTGATTTTCACTTTTAAAGGATTCTATGATTTGGCATCGCCAGCCTGCCTGATTTTTTATGGTTTGGCGCTGATTAATGCCGCCAAATTTACCCGTCAGGAAATCTTTTATTTAGGCATACTACAGATTGTACTTGGAATATTTGCAGCAATCTTTCCACAACTTGGCATTTTACTGTGGGCGCTTGGATTTGGCGTGTTGCATATAATCTATGGTACTGTAATGTATTTCAGGTACGAACGGCCTTCAAAATAAAATGAAGTGAAAAATATTATTCAAAATCTGGATAAGGCTTTCGACAGTAAAATCAGGCTTGGAATCATGTCTGTTTTGTCGGTGAATTCAAAGGCAACTTTTAATCATTTAAAAGAATTGCTCGAAATCACTGACGGTAACCTTGCAAGTCATTTAAAATCGCTCGAAAAAGCAGAATATATTACTGTAACGAAAACCTTTACCGACCGCAAACCAAATACGAGTTACGAAATCACCGAAGCAGGAAAGGTTGCTTTTGAGCGACATCTACAGGCTTTGGAAGATATTTTAAAACAGTTGTAATTTTTTTTGCTTATAAACTTTGAATTACAAAGTACTTTTAAAATAATAAATAATGGAAACAAAAGAATTTATTCAGAACAAATCGATGTCGTTTAACTGGCAAATCACTTTTAAAGTGGTAATTATTGGTGTAATTGCAATTGCCTTGCTCATTCCAAAATTCATGATTATTGAATTGATAGGAGAGCGGGAGCGGACTGCTGACATTTCGAAAAATGAAGTGATGCAAAAATGGTCGCTGGCCCAGACTGTAAGAGGACCGGTACTTAGCATTCCTTACATCGAAAGAAATTTCGATACTAAAGAAGGTCAGGAGATTGAGCTCATTAAAACATTGTATGTTTTGCCCAAATCGTTAAAAGTAAAAGGCGAAATTATACCGCAGAAACTTTACAGGAGTATTTATGAAACAGTTGTTTACGAGTCGGGGCTTAATTTTTCGGGAAGCTTTGAAAAGGTTGATTTTGATGCACTTAAAATACCGGGAAAAGATGTTTTGTGGGAAAAGGCAAAGATTGAGGTTGCCATCAGCGATTTAAGAGGTATTCAGGAAATTGGCGCTTTTAGCTGGAATGCGCAATCCGATACCTTTTTGCCGGGGATGGAAAATGCTTTGATAGGCGCTACCGGTATTTCACTTTTACTACCGCAGATTACAACCAGTGATTTTCCTGCTAATTTTGGATTTACACTGCAATTAAAAGGTTCTGAATCGTTGCAGTTTGCACCGATTGGTGAAATTACAGAAGTGGAATTGCATTCAAACTGGAATGACCCCGGTTTTGAAGGTAGTTTTCTGCCCACAGAAAGAAATGTTGACAACGAAGGGTTTACAGCGCGTTGGAAGGTGCTGAATTTTAACCGCAACTTTCCGCAACAATGGAAAAACGAAGAATACAAGGTTACAAATGCCGATTTTGGCGTGAAACTCGTTACTGTGGCCGACCATTATCAAAAAAATTCGAGAAGTGCAAAGTATGGAATCCTTGTAATACTGTTTACTTTTCTGGCGTTTTTCCTGAATGAAATAATTGCCAAGGTTCGCGTGCATCCATTTCAGTATATTTTAGTTGGCTTTGCAGTTTTGGTTTTTTACCTGTTGTTGCTTTCCATTTCGGAACAACTTGGTTTTAACCTGGCTTATTTTATTTCGGCGCTGGCAGTAATCACAATGGTTTTTGCCTACTCGCGTACTTTTCTTAAAAGCTGGACGAATTCAATTGTACAAACGCTCATCCTTACTTTTTCATTCGGTTTTATTTTTGTGCTGATGCAACTTGAATCGTATGCGTTGCTGGTTGGAAGTATCGGGTTGTTTTTTATTCTTGGTCTTACAATGTTTTTTACCCGGAAGATAAACTGGTATGGCGAGTAAAATTTGAATTAGTAATTGATATAAATAAAAAAAGGATGAGTCAACAC
>DPCJ01000122.1 GCA_003516705.1 Prolixibacteraceae bacterium
AGTAGCCTTGCAGAATTTAAACCAGATTGAAGAAGCTAAAGTTTTTTATTCAGAAGTACTGAAATTAAATCCTGATCATCCGGGAGCTAATATGAGCCTTGGATTAATTATTTACAACGATGGAGGTGAGGTGTTTTTACAGAAAAAAAAGAAGTATGAATCCATCGCAAAACCCGACAGGGTTGATTACTGGGAATATGAAAAAGGAATTGAAAAGGGTAAAACGCTTTACAGGCAGGCGTTGCCACATTTACTAAAAGCTTATGAAAGTGGCTCTTATCCCGATCTGAAACCTCTACTCTTTAACATCTATGTACGTTTAGAGCAAAAAGATAAGGCAGAACCCTACAGGTAAAACCCGGTTTAAATATTTGCCCGCGTCATTTTGTGAAATTGTGACGCTTTTTGACGGATTTCAGATTCGTGAATTTTATCGCTGAAACTACTTTAGCAAAGTGGAAATTGAGTTTTAGTACCATTAAACTATTTAAACTAATTCTGGCTAAATCAATGAAAAAGGTCAAATCTGATTTCTTGTTGAGAAATAAACTGTCAATTTGCCGATGGGCCAAATACGGAGTTTATTTTCGCAGATTATCAAACAGAAGACAGATCTGCTTTTTTTTGTCAGCAGTGGTCTGGCCAGCTTTGGCTCCGACGATTTCTCCCCTTCTTAAAAAAATCATTACCCCGGAACAGGTTGCAAATTTGCTGCCTTTCTACAAGCAAAATTATATTTATACCTGTAAAGTTGTCGCAGTCAGTAACGACAGTCACTTACGCTTTTGTGTGGAAATGCGCAGTGAATATACATTTGGAACGCAAATCCCAAACTTATTAATGCTTTAAAATCAGCACAAGCTATGAAAATAATAGTTCGAAAACAGTTCAGGAAATATCTTTTGATGGTGACTATTCTATTGATTGGAACAGTATTTACCATTTCCTGTAAGGATGAATATTTATATGACAACAACGAACCTGAATGGCTCGGGGCAAGTATTTACGATTATTTGAAATCGGGTGAAAACTACACATACTACACCCGGTTAATTGAAGAAGTGGAAGATTATAAAGAAGTACTGGCAAAAACAGGGAGCAAAACTCTTTTTGTTGCCGATGATGCAGCTTTCGAAGAATTTTTTAAAAATAATCCCTGGAATGTGTCGAACTACGAAGGTCTGAGCCTGACACAGAAAAAGCTGATCATTAAATTCTCGATGATCGACAATGCTTACCTCATCGAAACATTGTCGAATTATTACAACGGTACATTACAGGAAAGAACAGCAATGAGGCGCTCCACGGCCATTTCAGTGCTTGATACTATCCCTTTCGAATCGGGAGATATGCTACCTGAATCATCCTATTGGAACGGGTATCGAAACAAAGGTATGTACCTGTTAAAAGATGCCACATCGTGGCCGATGGTGCATTTTCTGGAGGGATCTTTGAATAACGCCGCTATCAGCGATGCCGATTTTAGCCTGATTACAGGTGTTGAACGAACCACAAACGATGCCCACATTTTCAGTATAAAAGTAAAAGAAAGAGATATTACTTGTAAAAACGGATATGTACATGTACTGGAGAAAGTACTGATACCGCCGATAAACATAGCTGAATACCTGAAAACCAACCCCAGTTCACGTATATTCTCCGATTTACTCGATCGGTTTTGTGCACCATATTACAATTCGGCACAGACCAATGCTTACAACCAGATTCATCCGGAAAATCCAATCGATTCAATTTTCGAGAAAATATATTTTTCTGATTTTCAGGGACAAACCCGTTATCCGAACGGAAGCCAGATAAGAACAGAACTCTTGTTGCCTTTCAACCCGGGCAGAAACGAATATGTTTCGTCGGCTGCCGGCAGTTCTATGCAATCTGACATGGCGGCCATTTTTGCCCCTACCAACGAGGCGATGACGAACTACTTTGAATCAGGTTCGGGAGTGATTTTAAAGAACCGTTTTGGCAGTTGGGAAAATACCCCTGACAACATTATTATGAAGCTGCTGAAAAGGCATCTGCGCGAATCGTTTCTAGAAACTGTGCCCGGCCGTTTCGAAAAGTTAGTGGATGGCAACAACTCCCCTATCCCAATCGAACCCGGCGATATTACTGGTTCGTACGTTGGATTGAATGGCGTGGTTTACAATACAAACAAAGTGTATCCGCCCGATGACTATATTTCGGTGTACGCTCCGGTTCTGTTAAGCGAAGAAACCAAAGTATTCAACTGGGCGGTAACGCAAAACGAGTTCGACCTTTATCTGAACGCGCTCAAAAGTACCTACAGCTTCTTTGTGCCAACCGACGAATATTTTAAAAATTACATCGACCCTGTTTCATTTGCTAAAGATGTAAAAGGTGTTATGAAATACTGGTATAACACAAAAACATCGACAGTGAATGCGACAGTTTATACCTACGATCCAATTACCGGTGAGGTAGGCGACTCGGTGAATACAATCACCAGTACTGACTTTATTACAAAACGTTTGCTTGACCTGCTTGATACGCACGTTGTGGTTGGCAATGTAGAATCAGGGGCCAAATATTATTTCACCAAAAACGGCAACATATTGCTGATTGAAGGAACAGGGGCCGGAATGAAAGTACAGGCAGGATTTGACATGGAATCGGGCACAAAGGTAAATGTTGTGAACAATGGTGTTTACAGGCAGCAAAACGGCACAACTTACTTTATCGATAAACCACTTCAGACACCTTTGCAATCGGTATATAAGATACTGAGCGAAACGCCTGAGTTTGGCGAATTCTTTGCTTTGCTTAACGGGTTTCCATTGTCAAAAGAAATATTTGTGAAAAAGACCAACTTTTACGGTGCGGATTTCAACATCAAATTCTTCAATACTTTTAACTACACAGTGTATGTTCCAACCAACGAAGCCATTCAGAAAGCGATTAATGATGGCGTAATCATGAACTGGGAACNNATTATTTGTTGACGGTGAAACCTTTTACAGGCTTTATCAAACTGCAACCATCAAGCAAAACGAAGAGGAAACACAATTCAGGACTTACAAAGACAAATATTACAGGCTGGGGATAACGAGCGATGGTGAAAACATAAAACTTGATACTGAAAACTGGGGTTCAGCCAACCTGATCAGGAGCGATGGATTGTACAACATTCTTACAAGAGATTACATTTTCAGCGGCAGTCCGCAGGCCTATCGCGAAATTGATGGTACCGGCGCCGGTTCCGATTTTTCCAATTCATCAATTGTTACTTCTTCCACAGCGGTTATCCACCAGATTGATAATGTTTTGAGGTTTGAATAAAATGACAACAGATATGAAATTTAAAATTGTTGGAACAATTCTGTTTTTTTATATACTCATTCCCTTTGTTTCGTTGGGGCAGAGTTCCGAAACTCAGCGGGTTGTAAGGGGAACAGTTAGTTCGGCAAAAGATGGTGAAACCCTTGTGGGAGCCACTGTTATTGAGGCCGACGATAAAAAAAGAATTGTCAGTGCAACCGTTACCGATATAAACGGACAGTACGTTCTGAAAATTAAGAATCCTGAAAATAACATTGCTTACAGCTTTATCGGATTTGTTACCCAGGGCCGGAAAATCGGGACCCAAACTGTAATCAATGTTGCCCTGAAGGAAGATTTACAGGTTATTGAGGACATTGTAATAACCGCCGAAAAGAAGGTATCTGACGGAACTTTCGAAATTCCGCAAAGGGAAATTACAACTGCAGTCCAAACCATTAGTTCAAAAGCATTCGAAGGCGTGCAGGTAACCTCGATTGACGAAGCAATGCAGGGTCGTATTGCTGGGTTGGACATTGTATCCAACTCAGGCGACCTCGGCTCAGGAGCCACAATGAGGATCAGGGGAACCTCATCAATCAATGCAAATACACAACCTTTAATTGTTGTTAACGGTATTCCTTACGAAATTAATATCGATCCTTCTTTTGACTTTGCGGCGGCAAACGAAGAACAATATGCCAACATGTTAAGCATCAATCCTGATGATATTGAAGAAATAACTGTTTTAAAGGATGCAGCGTCAACTGCAGTGTGGGGATCGAAAGGAGCCAACGGAGTTTTGGTAATTAAAACTAAAAAAGGAGCCCAGGGACCAACCCGTGTTCAGTATTCATACAGGTTTACTGCCGCAAAACAACCGAAAGGATTGAGTATGCTGAG
>DPCJ01000095.1 GCA_003516705.1 Prolixibacteraceae bacterium
CCGGTAAGTTGCATTCCGTCTCCCGAGTCACCGGAAAACCGGATGGCAACTTCTTCCATCTCTGTTACTCTTGTGTCCTTCATTTATTTAAAGTTTTATTGTTCATTCATTTACAAAAGAAAAACGATCCCGAAACCAGTTACCTGTAATTTCAAAATCGATTTTAGTTGAATTTTTGTTTTTAAAATGCGCACCAAAAATAACCATTATTTAACAAGTTAATCCTTGCAGAACCAATAATTTAAATCAATCCATATATTTGAAATCAATTTAAACAATTTTGGAAAGTGGCACTGATAAAAACATTAAACGGGATAACCCCAAAGATTGGAGAAAACTGTTTTTTAGCTGAAACGGCGACTGTTATTGGCGATGTTGAGATTGGAGACAATTGCAGCATTTGGTACAATGCAGTTTTGCGCGGCGATGTACACTACATTAAAATAGGAAAAAACACCAACATTCAGGATAACGCGGTGGTTCATGCCACCTACAAAAAATCACCAACGAACATTGGCAACTTTGTAACCATTGCTCACGGGGCAATTGTGCATGGCTGCACCATTTACGATAACGTGATGGTTGGGATGAATGCGGTGGTTTTAGACGATGCTGTGGTAAACAGCAACACAATAATTGCTGCCGGATCGGTGGTAACTAAAGGAACAGTGGTTGAATCGGGGTGTGTTTACGCAGGTATTCCGGCAAAAAAAATCAAGGAAATAAGCAAAGAATTGCTTGAGGGTGAAATTGTTCGGATAGCCAATGCCTACGAAATGTACTCGGGGTGGTACAAAAAATAAAAGCCGGCAAAACCGGCTTTCTCTTTATTTAATCGGAACCTGTCGTTTAAAATCCATTTCGAGTGAGATAAAGGTTTCGGTACGTGCAATACCTTCAATTTCCTGCAACTCGTTGTCGATAATCTGTTTTAAATGTACGTTGTTTTTGGTTTGAATTTTTATGAAAATGGCATACTGACCAGTAGTGTAATGACATTCAACAATTTCGGGAATGCTTCGTAACGCTTCAACAACTTGGCGATGGTACTTTGCTTTATCGAGATAAATGCCCATGTATGCACAGGTATTGTAACCGAGTTTTGTGGGATTCACAATAAATTCGCTACCCTGAACAACCCCAATATTAAACAGCCGCTGTACCCGCTGGTGGATGGCTGCGCCTGAAACACCACACTCGCGGGCCACTTCCAGAAAGGGAATCCGGGCGTTTTGTGTAATCAGCTTTAAAATTTTCTCGTCAAGTGCATCAATATCAGCCGGATGTTCAAGATAGTCGTTTGTATTCATTCTCTATTTTTTGTTTTCAGTTTCAAATTATCAGACAAATTTATTAAAAATTTACAATTGGTAAATATCGACCTTGTATTATATCGGTTTAGTTATAATCTGTAAAATTGGCCTGTAAAATACCCGACATCGGGGAAACACAAAATATAATAAAACCACCTTCAATTTTACTTTGATATGGTCCGCCCGCGAATAGAATAATTCTTATTTTTCCGAAAAAAATTATGAAGATAAAGCTGATGATATTGGCGACAATCATGCCTGTTCTGGGGTTTTCCCAAATTAGTTTCGACCATTACTTTCACAATCACTCACTTCGGTTCGATTTTTTGTTAGGTGGTAATGCAAAAGAAGAAAAAGTGTTCTTCCTTCAAATGAAAAAAGAGCCGTTTTGGGCTGGTTCGAAAACCAATTTAACCGATGTTTTTAACTATGGAAATTTCAGGTTCAGGGTTTTCGACCTGAAATCAGACAGCCTCCTGTTTTCAAAAGGATTCAGCACACTTTTCGACGAGTGGCAAACCACTGCGGAGGCTAAAACAACTGACAGAACATATTATCAAACAGCAGTTTTTCCATTTCCGAAAAAAAAAGTACGGCTCGAAATCGATTCGCGGCAATGGGACGGGTCATTTAAAAATATCTTTAAAACTGAAATCAACCCAAAAAGTTATTTCATTCTCGATGAAAAGCCTGTTCAGTATGAATCATTTGACGTTGTAATTCATGGCAAACCTGAAAACAAGGTTGACCTTGTAATTTTAGCCGAAGGTTACACTGAAAAGGAATTCGAAAAATTTAAGGCCGACGCACAGCGGGTTGCCGGTTACCTTTTCAGCGAAGAGCCTTTTCAGTCGGAAAAAGAAAAATTCAATGTCAGGGCGGTGTTTACAACATCGGTTGAATCGGGTACCGATATTCCCGGTGAAAATATCTACAGAAATACAGTTTTCAATTCCACTTTTTACACTTTCGATGTTTCGCGCTACCTCACTACCAGCGATATGCGGCCTATTCTTGATGCTGCGGCACTTGTGCCTTACGACCATATTTATGTACTTGTAAACACCGAAAGGTATGGTGGCGGTGGTTTTTACAATTTTGTTTCGGTTTGCACCGCGGATAACATGCTTACAAAAGAAGTTTTTGTGCATGAATTTGGGCACGGTTTTGCCGGTTTGGGAGATGAATATTACAACTCGGAAGTTGCTTACGAAGATTTTTATAACCTGAAAGCTGAACCCTGGGAACCCAATATCACCACTTTGGTTGATTTTGATAAAAAGTGGAAAACTTTGGTTGACAAAGACACTCCGGTTCCAACACCCCGAAAATCCGGAAACGAAAACATTGTAGGTGTTTTTGAAGGTGGCGGATATATGAACAAGGGAATTTACAGCCCGGCGATGGATTGCCGGATGAAAAGCAACCAGTCAGGTTTTTGCCCGGTTTGCAGCGATGCCATAAAAAAAACAATCAGGTTCTACTGTGAGTAAAAAAGAATGGCGGATGTTTTCATCCGCCATTCTTTTTTACTCCTGATTTCAGTTTTACTTCTTTTCGAGTTTGTTGGTAATCAGGTTAGCAACGATGAGTCCGATACCGCCAAGTAACAAAATCATGGCAAAATAGGCAGCCACTTCGTCCATTACCTGCGATAAAGCAAAAGCTGCAAGTACGCCAAAACCAAGGCTGATGAGGAAAATACCCCATTTCAACAGGTTGTATTTTGTGCATTCGTTTTTAAAGATGCTTACATCGAGCCCTTTATCAATGAGTGCCAGCCGCTCTTTTGTGCGGGTTGTCCAATACACATAAAGTATGGCGAAAATTGCCAGAAAAAAAGCCAGTGGTACAAATAATCCTTCCATAATTGTAATTTTTTAATTGTTGTTTTTTGTTTTCTGCCCTTATGACGCACCCTTTCCAGTTCGGTTACAACTCAAAATATTATTTTTTAAAGTGTAACCACTTTTATAATTTAGCGTCAATATCGTTGTAAATGGAAATAAAAGACGACATCTGGTATCTGAACAAGGTTTTAAGCGGCGACACGCAATGTTTTACCTACTTTGTTGACAAATACAAGAATGTTGTTTTCTCCATTGCACTGAAAGTTCTCAGAAATCATGAAGATGCTGAAGAGTTGGCGCAGGAGAGTTTTATAAAAGCTTACAAATCGCTGCATACTTTTAAAGGCACAGCGCAGTTTTCGACCTGGCTTTACCGGATTACCTATAATAATTGTATTTCGGAAGTAAGAAAAAGAAAACTGAAATTTGTTTCTGCTGACGATGTTCAGCTACCTGATGAACCGGAGGAAATGAACTTTGACGGAATTCCGTCCGAAAACCGGGCTAAATATGTAAAAGCCGCGCTTGATAAACTTCCGCAGGATGAATACACGCTGATTTTGCTTTACTATTTTGAAGATAAAACAGTTGACGAGATTGCAGCAATTACAAAAATGACCGACAGCAACGTAAAAGTAAAACTGTTCAGAGCTCGCAAAAAACTGCAGACTTTTTTAAATGAGATGTTAAAAGAAGAGTTATACACCATATTATAAGCTGACAAAAATGAAAACATTGGATAACGATAAGGAACTGAGAAAGCTGTTGAAAGAAATTCAGCTTGAATCGCCATCAAAAGATTTTACTTTGAAGGTGATGGACCGTGTTTGGGAAGAAAAAGCAGCTGTGGTGAAAACAGGACAGGTTAAAAGCGAAAGAATTCTGGGGCGTGGGTTCTGGATAATAATAGCTTTGTTCGTATTGCTGTTTTTGGCTGTTGTGTTGTTCTCAAACCTGGGAACCGCTGAGTCGGGACAACTTTCAAAATTGGCTGAAGGATTCGGCACCAGTTCAGCTTCGGAACGATATCAATCTGTTTTCAGCAACCTTGGTTCGCTTCCGTTAAGTATCGGAGGTATTTTGCTTGCTTCTTCGCTGTTGGTTTTTATCGATAAATTTTTGCCTGGCATTACCGAAAAACTAACGCCTCACAAAGCCTGAAATAATAATTGGAAATTGAATTACCTTTCAAAAACAGACTGTTTTTCGAGCTGTTTCAGTATTCCGGTTACAATTAAAAATTGCGCTGCCATGTAAGTTGACATCACCCAGAAACGATCAGCCGGAATTGGCGTTAGAAATTTATTGAGCGCAATCAATGTATCAGAAACCACAAAAAGCAGTGAACCTGTAAATACAAGATTAAAACTGATCTGAGGCTGAATACCTTTACGGTTCATCGCCATTATTGACATTCCCAACAGTGCTGCCATATAAATAAATACAGCAATTTTCAACACCGCATCGAGGTTGGAGAAAAGCAAAATATAAATTACCCCTCCGTAAGCAAAATAAAGCAACAGCCATAATGGCTTTGTTGCAATATAAGGTTTTAACCCTTCAACCTGATTTAACCGTCGAAACAGAAATATGTAACCAATTTGCGCCACGAGAAATGAACCTAATCCGAAAATAAAAAAGTTGGGGCCGTTGCCTGCAAACATCAAAAATGTATCGCCAAAGAGTGAAAACAAAATTGCCCAAACCGCAAAAATTTTTATTTTAAATTCAAATCTGGCTGCGTTCACCAGAAAATGACCTCCCAGCGAAATCATAAGTAACGGTTTAAAAATGTAATCGAACCTTTTTTCATGCAGGGCAATCCCTGAAAAAACGCCAATTACAGCAATCGAAAAAAGGATAAGGAAAATTTTACTTTTCATAAAATCGATTTTAAGAAAAGCCAATTTAGAAATAAACAATCAATAGCAGATTCCGCTTTTCAGGAATTCATCAACATAAATCCCCACTCCATCTTCTAGGCTGGTAAAAGGTTTTGTATATCCCACATCGCGCAGTTTCTGAATTTCGGCCTCGGTAAAATACTGGTACCGCCCACGCAAATCGACGGGTGTTTCAACAAACGAAATTTCGGGTGTAAGATTCATGCTGTTAAAAACCGAAACTGTTAAATCAAGAAACGAACGCGCTTTCCCTGTTCCAACATTATAAATACCACGGTGTTTCTGCGTATCCATAAAATACATCATCACATCGGCAATATCTTCCACAAAAATGAAATCGCGGCTTTGCTCGCCATCGCGGTAATCATGATGATGCGAACGGAAAAGTTCCATTTTTCCAGTATCTCTTATTGTTTTGAATGCGTGAAGTACAACCGATGCCATGCGTCCTTTATGATATTCATTGGGTCCATACACGTTGAAAAATTTCATTCCGGCCCAAAACGGGGGTGTACGTACCTGTTTCAACGCCCAAACATCAAAATCGTGTTTCGACCAGCCATATAAATTCAAGGGACGTAAATTCGAAATATTTTGGTGAGAATCAGAAAACCCTTCTTCTCCATTACCATAAGTTGCTGCTGAAGAGGCGTATAATAAAGGCACCTGTATTTCGGAACAGATATTCCAAAGCCGTTGCGAATAAATCAGGTTCAGTTGCTGATACAGGTGAGGTTCCTGACCAACTGTGTCGGTACGGGCACCCAAATGAAAAACGAATTCAACATCACGAGAATTGCCAATCAGCCATTTAAAAAACAAATCGCGATCAACAAATTCGCGGTATTTTTTATGCTGAAGGTTCATCTCTTTCCAGGGATGGTCAATTTTATCGACAAGAATCAGGTCATTGTAACCTGCTTTATTCAGTTTGCCCGTGAGATAACTCCCTATAAATCCTGCTGCGCCAGTAATGACAATCATTCTACAAGTGGTTAGTTAGATTCTGTTCAAAAATCTGTTTTCTGGACTTCAACGTCTTCGACATCATTCTAACGCTTTTATTATTCAATTATTATTTAATTGCGCAAAATAAACTGTTTTTTTTAACGCACAAAAATATCCTCCCGTATATTATCTGTGACACCCTGTTTCATTGCTATTTCGAATAAAATCATAATCGAAAATAAAAATATCGTCGGGGCAGTTTGAAAAATTTTATCGGAAAAATTTCGCAAAAAAACAGCATAATTAATTTACACCGACAGCCATTTCCCGCATCGTGTGAATTACAGTATCACTTAGCTTTTGGAGCGCCAAAGGAATGTCCCATGAGGCTGTATCGCGCGGTTCAACGTAATTTGATATTGCCCTGATTTGGCAGCAATTAACCCCCTGCCAGTTACAGACAAAAAAAACCGCGGCACCTTCCATCGATTCAATCTGTGCCGAAAATTTTGTTTTAATTTCGCTGATTGAAGTATTTCTGCCATGACTTTTGCTTGCTGTTAAACCTCTCACCTTCTTCAGATTGGTGAACCCGTTTAAACCAACCGGCTTTAAAATTCCGTTATCAAACGGAAATTCTCCGGCATCCATATATCCGGCATCGAACAGTGTCAGAAATTCATTTTCCTTTTCAATTCCCAAATCACCAAATTCCTCGGTAATCACATTTACAACTTCACCTATTTCAAGTTCTTTTGTCAGGCTACCTGCAATACCGATATTTAAAACCAGGTTGTAATTATTGGCAGTAAGCGCACTGGTAAGATGGAATGTGGTAAAAGCAACCCCGATTCCGGTAATCAGTACATCTATTTCTATATCATCAAAACTGTATTTTTTTAAAAGATGCGTGGTTTCATGAACCAATTCGAACTCGTCGGTAAGCATTTTTACCTCAAGCCAGGTAGCGGCAACAATCAATATTTTCATAATTCAATTTTAGCAAAACTATTCCTCCTGAATCACTGACTAACATTCATACTGATTTTTGCAAAAAAAGTTAATCTTTGCAGATACTTAAAATTTCTATCATGTGCGAATTACATCAAAAAAGCCTTAAAAACTACGAGAAAATTGAAGTGTACAACGACTTCACCACCACCGAGCTGGCAAAAAACTACGAAAACATTTTAAAACTTGTAGGTGAAGATGCTTCGCGCGAAGGGCTTGACAAAACGCCTGAACGGGTTGCCAAAGCCATGCAGTTTTTATTGCAGGGCTACAAAACCGACCCGGTTGAAATCTTACAATCTGCAATGTTTAAAGAAGATTACCGTCAAATGGTAATTGTAAAAGACATTGAAGTTTATTCGATGTGCGAGCATCACCTGCTGCCATTTTTCGGGAAAGCGCATGTAGCCTATATTCCCAACGGAACAATTACAGGGTTAAGTAAAATTGCGAGAGTTGTAGATGTTTTTGCACGACGGTTGCAGGTTCAGGAACGGCTAACCACACAAATTAAAGAGTGTATTCAAAATACGCTTCACCCGCTTGGAGTTGCAGTGGTTATTGAAGCGCAACACCTGTGTATGCAAATGAGGGGCATTCAGAAACAGCATTCAATTACCACCACATCCGATTTTACAGGGGCTTTTCAGAAAACAGCCACCCGCGATGAGTTTATCAAACTCATCAGTACAAAATTCAGCTGAGAATTACAGGTTCAGAAATTCGATACAAACCGGACTGGCCATTTTTAACTCCTGCCCGGTAAATGTTGGTATTCCGGTATTTTCGTCAATCCTGAAAACTGTGATGTTTCCACTTCGCTGGTTAGCAACTAACAAAAACCGTCCATCGGGCGAAAGAGCAAAATTGCGGGGCCAGTTGCCTTCAACCTGAACTGTTGTTTTCAGCTTCAATTTGTCGTCATTAATTTCGAAAACGGCAATTGAATTGTGCCCCCGGTTCGACCCATACAAATATTTTCCATTGGCCGAAATATGAATATCAGCACAATAACTTTTACCGTCGAAACCGGCTGGCAAGGTTGAAATCGATGCTCCTCTCTCCCATTTTCCGTTTACTGATTTTACAGTCGTTATTGTTGAGTTCAGCTCATTAATCACATAAATTAGTTTACCCGACGGGTGAAATTCAATATGACGCGGTCCGGCACCCGGTTCCATTTTTACAAATCGCTGTTCGCCCTGCACAAGTTTCCCACCTTCGATGGTAAAAATATCAAGTTGGTCGGTACCCAAATCGGCACTGAAAACGGCATTTGAGAAAGGTGAAAACCTTACAGAATGTGCACGAGGCACGGCTTGCCGTACTTTGTCGGCCCCTGAGCCCTGATTGACAATGACAGAAGTTGCCGGTAGCAACGCCCCAATTTGACTTAGCGGATAAAGCGAAACTGTTCCGCCGCCGTAATTGGCTGCAGCAACCCATTTACCATCGGCCGAAACATTAACAAAGCAGGGTCCGGCACCATTCGAGAACTGTTTATTGATAAACTTGAGCGCTCCATTCTCCAATATTTCGTAGGCATTAATATAGCCATCATTTGATTCAGCAACTGTATAAAGAAATCTGTTGTCCTTCGAAACAGATAAAAATGCAGGATTATCAACCCCTTTGAAAGTTTCAACAAGTTTTATTTCTCCGGTTTCGGGATTCAGGTTACAATAAAGAATTCCGGTTCCACCCTCCGAAGTAAAAGTACCTACATAAAACGACAACGATTTTTGTGGTTGAGCAAAACCAAAAATTGAAATCGTAAGCAAAAAAATCAGACCAGCGGTTTTTATCATCTGTTTTAAAATTTTATTCTATACCAATAATACAAATTAACGGGTTGTTTGTTATTAACTTTGAAATTAAAATTGAAAACAAATAAATTGAAACATTATGAAAAAGATTTTTGCATTAATTCTGGTAACCGCTTTTGCCGGTATCAACTTACTATCTGCACAAAAACTCGAAAAAGTTTGGGAAACTTCTGATGGGTTGAAAACACCTGAATCAGTGATTTATTCTACTGAAAAAGAAGTGATTTACGTAGCCAACATCAATGGCGAATCGGCGGCTAAAGATGGTAACGGATATATTTCGGTATTAAAACCTGATGGCAGTTTAAAAAATGCTGAATGGGTTACAGGGCTGAATGCGCCAAAAGGAATGGCAATTTTTAAAGGAAAATTGTATGTTTCCGACATCGATCAACTTGTGGAAATTGATATTGAAACCGGGAAAGTATTGAAAAAATATGATGCCCCGGGTGCCGTTTTTTTAAACGATGTAACAGCCTGCATGAACGGGATGATTTTTGTTTCGGATACTCGTACCGCAAAAATTCATGTACTGAACGATGGCAAACTTACCGTATGGATGGAAGGTGAACCGCTGAAAAGTCCGAACGGTTTAATGGCTGAAGGTGGCAAACTGCTGGTTGGCGATGAAAATATTTATGAAGTTGACATTCAAACAAAAAAAGTTACACTGCTGGTTGAAAACGCCGGTGGAGTGGACGGCTTGGAACGTAATAACAACGGAGAACTTGTTTTTTCGAACTGGCCGGGTCGCATATTTATTCATCGCAACGGAAAAACAGTGAAACTTTTAGACACTACTGCACAGGAGCTAAAAACTGCTGATGTTGACTTTGCCCTGAAACTTAACCTTTTGTTTGTCCCAACATTTTTTGGCAACCAGATTGTAGCTTATAAAATTGTGGACTGAAACTGATTTAATTTTTGCTCAAGAATATCAAACACAATTAAAACAAACCGAAATGGAAACACCTAAAATTGCCGCTAAAGTTCCGGCAGCGCTCACACTTGATAAAGGAACCTATTATTGGTGTGCCTGCGGAAAAAGTAAAAATCAGCCATTTTGCGATGGCTCACATGCCGGATCAAGTTTTACTCCTTTGGCTTTTACCATTGATGTGGAAAAAACAGTTTATTTGTGTCAGTGCAAGCAGTCGAAAAACAAACCATTCTGCGACGGAAGCCACAGAAATTTGTAGCAAAAAAATAAGGGTGAAAACAATTTTTCACCCTTATTTTTTAATCATCGCTTCTGAAATAATCCTTGCCTGCGTTACATATCGGACACCGATAGTCATCGGGTAAATCTTTAAAAGGCGTTCCGGGTGCAATCCCCATTGATGGGTCTCCCTCGGCCGGGTCGTACCTGAAACCACAAATATTACAGATATAAACTCCGTTTTCATCAGGCTCCAAATCATCATGATTATCTTCCTCAACCTCAATTGGTTTTTCAAGCTTCTCAGGTGCTTTTTCTTTTTCAAGCTTCTCCTTATCAATATAAGTCGGAGCATTTTTAGGTGCCAGCATCCGGTATTTTTCACGATAATAGTCGTATGTCAGTGGGTCTTCGGCTGATAAAATATCGTTTTCAACCACTTCTCCGAGAATGAGCATGTGTGTGCCAACATCGAAAGAATTCACTACACGACAATCAAACCAGGCCACCACCGAATCGGTAACAATTGGTGCGCCTGAAACTGCTGTTATCGTTGGTACATTCTGAAATTTGTCAACTTCAGCACCGGTCATAAATCCAAAAACACCAATAAGCGAAGTATTCACTTCTTTTTGTAAAACCGAAACCGAAAATTTTCCGCTCTCCAGAATTTTGGCAGTGGTAAAGTTGTTTTTATGACTGCTTATAATCAGCTGTGCAGGTTCGGCAGTTACCTGAAATGCCGTATTACCAATGTATCCGTATTTTTTGCCGTTCAGTTCGGTGGCAACAAGGTATAAACCATACGAAAGTTTATGAAAAGCCTGATATTGCATAATAAAATGTTTTTCTAAAAATAACAGAATATTGTGTATGAGTACCTTTAGTCGAAAAAGTTTTTTGCACAAAAAAACGCTTAAACAAAATACAAATCACTGTGTTTTTCTTCAACATAAAGTTTTATAACGCTTTAACAAAAAAGATTTGGAAAAAGCACAGGATTAATTCTAACTTAGTGGCATTAAACAAAACAAAACCAAATATGGCCCAATCCAAAGTAAATACGCAGTACAAAATTTTTGTTGTTGAAGACAACACCCTTTACGCACAAGTATTAAAAAAGCAACTGGTAGAAGACGGTTACTCGGTGAAAGTATTTCACAATGGCCGCGATTTTATGGCCAGTCTCGACGAAAAACCCGATGTTGTAACACTCGACTATACCCTACCGGATATGACCGGTTACGATGTGCTGAAAAAAATTCAGCGCCGAATGCCCGGTACCACTGTAATTATCATTTCGGCCCAGGAAAATATCAACACAGCCATCGATTTGATGAAAAATGGTGCGTATGACTATATTACAAAAGCACCCGATACCCGAGAAAAGCTGAGTAATATTATCAAGAATATCCGTGAAGCCGACCAGTTAAGAACTGAAAACCAGCTGCTGAAAGATGCTGTAAAGGAAAAGTACAATTTCAGAAGCCTGATTAAGGGCAATAGCCGTGAAATAGATCATATTTTTGATTTAATGGACAAAGCAGTGCAAACGCAGATTTCGGTATCGA
>DPCJ01000003.1 GCA_003516705.1 Prolixibacteraceae bacterium
GGTGCAAAAGAGTTGGCTGGTGAAACCAAACAATATCTTGATGATGTTATAACTCAGGTTCGTCGTATTTCGCGCGCACTGCTGCCGCCATCGCTCGAAAAGCTGGGCTTGTGGAGTGCAATAGAGGAGTTGGCCGCCTGGATAAACAAATCGGAACAAATTAAAGTTGAATGTCGGAAAAGCGGCGAGCCCTTTCGTTGCGATAGCTCCAGAGAACTTGCTTTTTTCCGGATTGTCCAGGAGTTACTCAACAACACCATGAAACATTCATCGGCAACCATTGTCGAAGTGAATTTCAGGTTCCGCAACGATGTGCTTATTTTTACGATTATCGATAATGGTAAAGGTTTTAATATAGCCGATAATGCAACTGGCCTCGGTTTAAAAAATCTGGAGAGCCGTTCAGGATTGGCAGGTGCGAAATTTAAATTGAAATCGTGGCCAGGCAAGGGAACAAGGGCTATTTTGTATTATAACAACAGGCTGGCTGTATGAAAGAGAAAATAAATATTGTGATCACAGATGACCATAAACTTTTCAGAAAAGGAATGGTTGCCCTGATTGAGGATTTTGAGTTTATTGGAGAAATTACCGAAGCTGGAAACGGGGCAGAGTTACTTGGCGTGCTTGCCGGAATGAAACAACCCCCCGATGTGATTTTGCTCGATTTGAAAATGCCGGTGATGGACGGTGTTGAAGCCCATGAGAAAATAAGACAATTATATCCTGAAATTAAGGTGATTATTCTCACCATGGAAGACGATGAACAATACATTCTGCATCTGATTTCAGAGGGTGTAAATGGTTATCTGCTTAAAAATGCCGATCCCGAAGAGGTTGAAACCGCAATTATTAAAGTAATGGAAAAGGGACTCTATTTCCCTGAAAATATTACGGATATCGTAATGAAAAATCTGGCAAAAAAAGAAAAACCGGAGATTGTATCTAATCCAGGCTTTTCAGAGCGTGAGTTGGTAGTCTTGCAACTTATTTGTAAGGATTATTCAAATATTGAGATTGCCGATGCGATGAATGTTTCTGTTCGCACTGCCGAAGGTTACCGACAAAAGATACTTGATAAATCGGGAGCAAAATCAATGGCGGGGCTTATTATAAATGCACTGAAATACAACTGGGTTTCCTTAAAATAAGAGAGGAACCCCGGCCGGAGTCCCTCTCAGTAGCGATTCATCAAAACCTTGTTCAATTCTTTATTTCCGAGGGAGAAAGGGAACGTTAATAAAAAAGCAGGAAGGGGAAACGAATTGCTGCTTACAAGGTTTAATGTGTGCCCGAGCAAATATCTTGTGAGAGGGGGCGTTGTGTTTATTAAATCCTGAATTGATCATTTTACTCTTCTTTTACTCCACAAAGATGGAATACTGAAAAACATTAAAAAAGCGTAATTTACGCAATCTTATAGCGTAAATTACGCAAAATAATATGCGTAAATTACGCTGATTGGTTGCGTAATTTACGCAAAACAAAAAAGCCGCCTTCCCGGTTTTACGCGGAAAGGCGGCTTTACTATTTTGTAATTCAGTGTTTTATATCCGCTGGCACCGGTCTGCAATCGGCGCCCCAGTCAACCGACTGGAAAGTCATTCCAAATCTATGAAAGCTAGTTTTTGCCAAGAACCTCCCAACTACCGGGTCATACAACCGGCCATTCATGTTGTACAGTTTAAACCATGGGAGGAATTCATGGCCTGTAAAACCACGGTCGGGCAAAATATCAGTTTGGGCGGCTACTGTGTAACTCCAGTCGGTAAAGTTGCGCCTGCGGCCCCACATCAAAGTTGTACTCGTTTACCACATTGCCCGAGGCATCAGTTATGTGCGTAATGGTGAAACCCCCTTACCGTTTCACCCCACAGGGGGAACGCTTTGGCTACAGTTTTTCAAAGAACTTACATATACATTAATAGTGTTTGGCAGTAATTTTATCTGCACAAAATACCGTTAGAAACGGAGAACAATCTGCTCCAAGTCGCAAAGACGAGGAGCAGGTTGAGTAGGTGGCAATTATCAAAAGTCATAATTAAAATTGTTTCTTAATACACCAATTATCATTGGGAATAATATCACAGCTATTATTAAAACAACGATGAAAATACCTTTTCTTTTCCTGTTGGGATCATCTAATTTATCATAGGCATTTATTATTTCAACAAAGCGATTCTTGTATCTATTATGATTTATCAAATATATAATTACTAGCAAAAGTAGGGCAGGAATTTTTCCACCTATTTCTATATTTTTAGGGAATAGATCAAAAAATGTTAATACAACTAAAAAACTGTACACTAAAAATCCTTGTATCACAACAACTACACCCTCGGCAAATGGATATGGATAATCTTCGCGCCATCTTTCATATTGCTTATACACCCTATAAAATATGTAATCAAAGAATTTATTCATCCCTCCTGCCCCTCGTTTGTAACGAGGGGTAAGCTGTTTTCGAGTTTGCAACTTATAGCATTCCATCTCCATACTTTAAATTTCAGTTTGCACATTAACATATCCTTTTTCTCCAGCATAATCACGTGCCGAACTAAACAGGTATTCTTGCGGTTCGGCAACAATCAAAGCGCGTACCGGATTTTCATGAGTGTAGTTAATTCGTTGGTCCATCATTTCATTGTTGTCAAGTAAAACAGCATGATTTGTATCCTGCCAAAATTTGTACTTTTTTATCATGTTATCAAATTTTCCGGCAAACTCAAAACGGCACAACATCCATTCTTTTCTGCTTTCAGGAGTTTCGCCAATAAGTTTTACGATTGCTTTGGCTGTAAACTTTTTAAAATCCCTGATGATATCGCTGATTCTGAAACCTTCTTTTGCTTTGCAAACCAAGTGGATATGGTTTGACATTAAACACCATGCAAAAATAGTCAGTCCCTTGTGTTCAATGCAATAATTCAATGAATTAACAATTTCAAATTTGTATTCCTTTCTTGTAAACACATCAATCCATTCGGTGACCGTAAAAGTGAGAAAATAAATTGCATTTTGGTCGGTAATAAAGTAATTATCGGCTGACATTTTTGCATTAAAAATAGCGATTCAAGTGTAATTCTTTATAACACTGCTGAAATTTGTGCATTACAAATGCTTAACAACCCACCCCTCGTTGCAAACGAGGGGTAGTGTGTGGAATTGTGTTTATTAAATCCTGAATTGATCATTTTACGCTTCTTTTACTCCACAAAGATGGAATACTGAAAAGCATTAAAAAAGCGTAATTTACGCAATCTTGTATGCGTAATTTACGCAAAACAAAAAACCGCCTTCCCGGTTTTACCCTGAGAAGACGGCTTTATTATTTTGTAATTCAATAAATTACTTAATGTTTGCCTGTGCAGCAGCCACACGTGCAATCGGCACGCGGTATGGCGAACAACTAACGTAGTCCATGCCAACACTGTCGCAGAACATTACCGATGATGGCTCGCCGCCATGTTCGCCGCAAATACCCACTTTCAATCCGGGTTTTACGCTGCGGCCTTTTTCAACACCGATTCTAACAACCTGACCAACACCTTCCTGATCCAGAATCTGGAACGGGTCGTTTTTCAGGATGCCTTTTTCAATGTAAACCGGCAGGAATTTGCCAGCATCGTCGCGCGAGTAACCAAAAGTCATCTGGGTAAGGTCGTTGGTTCCGAACGAGAAGAATTCAGCTTCTTTTGCAATCAAATCAGCTGTCATTGCTGCGCGTGGAATTTCAATCATTGTTCCCACGAGATAGTCGCATTTCGCTCCTTTTTCAGCAAAAACTTTGGCTGCAGTTGCATGAATAATTTCGGCCTGCATTTTATATTCTTTTACAGTACCAATTAGCGGAACCATAATTTCAGGACGAGCGTCAACTCCTTTTTTTACTAAGTTAACAGCTGCTTCAATAATAGCGCGGGCCTGCATTTCGGTAATTTCAGGATAAGTGATTCCCAAACGACAACCACGGTGGCCCAACATCGGGTTAAATTCGTGTAAGTCTTCAACCAGTGCTTTTACTTTTTCAACCGAAATTCCCATTTCGTCGGCCATAATTTTCTGGTTGGCTTCTTCGTGAGGAACAAACTCGTGTAACGGCGGATCGAGCAAACGGATGGTAACACCATAACCTGCCATTGCTTCCAGAATTCCTTCGAAATCTTCACGCTGGAATGGCAGTAATTTATCCAAAGCTTTGCGACGTTCAGTTTCTTCAGTAGCAAGAATCATTTCGCGCATGGCTTTAATTCTTTCGCCTTCGAAAAACATGTGCTCAGTGCGGCAAAGACCAATTCCCTGAGCGCCAAATTCACGTGCAATACGCGCATCAGCAGGTGAATCAGCATTTGTACGAACTTTCATGCGGGTAAATTTGTCGGCCCATTGCATCACTTTTCCAAAGTCGCCACTCATATCAGGGTCCATTGTGGCCACTTTTCCTTCGTAAACTTCACCTGTCGATCCGTTTAACGAAATCCAGTCGCCTTCGTGGAATTGTTTGTCACCAATCGTCATCACGCGGGTTTTGTAATTAATTTTTACAGCGCCTGCGCCCGAAACACAACATTTTCCCATGCCACGTGCAACAACGGCAGCGTGCGATGTCATACCACCGCGGGCAGTTAAAATACCTTTGGCAATGTGCATCCCTTCAAGGTCTTCGGGCGAAGTTTCAACCCTTACCAAAACCGACTGCGGATATTTTGCAGCTTCGTCGGCGAAAAACACAACCTGACCTGTTGCTGCGCCTGGAGAAGCTGGCAACCCTTTTGCCAAAACTGTGGCAGCTTTTATTGCCGAAGTTTCGAAAACCGGGTGAAGTAATTCGTCGAGTTTGCCTGCATCGATACGTTTTAATGCTGTTTTAGCATCAATACGTCCTTCTTCGAGCATATCAACAGCAATTTTCACCATGGCAGCGCCTGTACGTTTTCCGTTACGGGTTTGCAACAACCACAATTTACCTTCCTGAATGGTAAATTCCATGTCCTGCATATCGCTGTAATGGTCTTCAAGTCTTTGCTGAGTTTCATTCAACTGACGGTACATTTCAGGCATTGCCTCTTCCAGTGAAGGATATTTTGAAGCTCTTTCTGCTTCACTAATTCCCTGGAGTGCAGCCCATCTTTTTGAGCCTTCGATTGTAATTTCCTGTGGTGTACGAATACCGGCAACCACATCTTCACCTTGCGCATTGATTAAGTATTCACCGTTGAAAATGTCTTCACCAGTTGATGCATCGCGCGAGAAACAAACTCCGGTTCCTGAGTTATTGCCCATGTTTCCGAAAACCATGGCCTGAACGTTCACTGCAGTTCCCCATTCGTCAGGAATTTGTTCCATACGACGGTAGAAAATTGCACGGTCGTTGTTCCAGCTGTTAAATACAGCTGCAACAGCGCCCCAAAGTTGTTCCCACGGGTTGGTTGGGAAATCTTTGCCGGTTACTTTTTTAACAGCGGCTTTAAAACGAACAACAAGTTCTTTTAAATCGTCGGCTGTAAAATCTGTATCTAAATGAATTCCTTTTTCTTCTTTCAGTTCTTCAATAATTTCTTCGAACGGGTCAATTTCTTCCTTGCTGGCAGGTTTCATTTCCATCACAACGTCGCCGTACATTTGCACGAAACGGCGGTATGAATCCCATGCAAAACGCGGGTTCCCTGATTTTTTCGAAATTGCTTCAACAGCAACATCATTCATTCCAAGGTTCAATACTGTGTCCATCATACCGGGCATCGAAGCACGGGCGCCTGAACGAACTGAAACCAGGCACGGATTTACTTCGTCGCCGAATTTTGTATCTGTCAGTTTTTCAACAAGAGCAACTGCCGCTTCAACTTCGGGTTTAATTAAATCGAAGGTCTTTTGTTGTCCTTCGGCATTGTACATCGCACAAACTTCTGTGGTAATGGTAAATCCCGGAGGAACCGGAACACCAATCAGGTTCATTTCTGCAAGGTTTGCACCTTTACCTCCGAGGAGGTTTTTCATGTCAGCTTTACCTTCAGCCTTTCCGGCGCCAAAGGTATATACATGTTTTGCCATAAAAATTTAATTTTTAGTTATATGAATGAATGTAAATAATTCAATTTTTCAGGGCCGCTAAATTAACTCTATTTTTCAAATATTGAAACGAACATGTTTACAGAATAACACAATTACTAATGAACAAACTACATGTGAGTTACATCGGGTGAGAAAGTGAATAAAAGCAACTCAGTATAACCGCCAATTAATCAGTGATTTCTATATTTTGTACAGATGAAATAAGTCATGTTTTAACATTTGTCAATTCTGATTAAAAAAATTGTAATAAAAAATAAATCAAAGTATTAACAGATTTAGCCACAGCTTAATAAGATGCTTGAATTCACAAGTAAAGTCAACAATCAGTTGTTCCCCGGAAAATGGCTGAATTTGCTTGAAAAATAGAGTTTTTACTGTTATATCTTATTGAATATGAACTCTTAACTTTCTTTAACTTTGGTTCAGAGCTGTTAACTGTTTAATGCCGTATTTTTGTAGCGTAAGTTTTAAAGAATAGAGTTTTTTCATAGAGATTAGTTAGGTTTAAAAACAGGAGTGGTTCCCCGCTCCTGTTTTTTTATGGTACACTGCCAACATTTCCTTTTCTGTTGTTTGAATCCTGAAAATTTTTCAGCTAATAATTGATCTGGTGCGACAGATTGTCTGTCAGATAGTTGTGGATTGTTTTTTGACCATCGGTTATGAATTTAATTAGCAATTTTACAACAATGAACTTAAATAATTTCACAATCAAATCACAGGAGGCAATACAGTTTGCCTCACAAATTGCCCAGGGTAACAATCAACAGGCAATTGAAACAGGTCACGTGTTCAAAGGACTTTTTCATACCGCTGAAAATGTGGTTGCTTTTTTATTAAAAAAATTAAGTGTCAACGTTCCTGTATTTCAACAAGCTATCGATAAAATTGTGGAATCGTACCCCAAAGTTACCGGTGGCGAACAATACCTCTCTAATAATGCAAATCGTGTTTTGCAGAAGGCAGTGGCACTGGCGCAGGAAATGGGCGACCAGTTTGTCTCTGTTGAGCATATTTTGATTTCGATGCTTGATGCCGGCGATGCTGTGAGCAGGATGATGAAGGATAGTGGAATCTTGAAAGATGAATTGAAACTGGCTGTTAAAGAATTGCGCAAAGGCTCAAAAGTTGACAGTCAGAGTGCTGAAGATAAATATGATTCACTGAACCGATATGCCTTGAATCTTAATGAGCGTGCCCGTTCGGGTAAACTCGACCCGGTGATTGGTCGTGATGAGGAAATTCGTCGGATTTTGCAAATACTTTCGCGTCGCACAAAAAACAATCCCATACTTTTAGGCGAACCGGGAACAGGGAAAACTGCTATTGCCGAAGGTTTGGCCCATCGGATTGTTCGTGGCGACGTGCCCGAAAACCTCAAATCGAAACAGGTTTTCTCGCTTGATATGGGGGCGCTGATTGCCGGAGCTAAATATAAAGGTGAGTTTGAAGAACGATTGAAAGCTGTTGTTAACGAAGTAATCAACTCGAATGACGAGGTAATTTTGTTTATCGACGAAATTCATACACTGGTTGGAGCAGGGAAAAGCGAAGGTGCAATGGATGCGGCAAACATCCTGAAACCCGCGCTTGCAAGGGGCGAATTGCGTGCCATTGGTGCAACCACGCTCGCAGAATATCAGAAATATTTTGAAAAAGACAAAGCGCTCGAACGCCGTTTTCAGGTGGTGCGGGTTGACGAACCAGATACGCTCAGCGCCATTTCAATCCTGCGTGGAATTAAGGAACGCTATGAAAATCATCACAAAGTTCGAATCAAAGACGATGCGATTATTGCAGCGGTTGAACTATCGCAACGGTATATTTCCGACAGGTTTTTGCCTGATAAGGCCATCGATTTGATGGATGAAGCTGCAGCCAAACTCCGGCTTGAAATGGATTCAGTACCTGAAGAACTCGATGAAATTGAGCGCCGGGTAAAACAGCTCGAAATTGAACGCGAAGCCATTAAGCGCGAAAAAGACGATAAAAAATTGGCCGTTTTGAACGAAGAGATTTCAAATCTGAAAGAGGAACAATCGCGGATGAGAGCCAAATGGCAATCGGAAAAGGCGGTGATTGATGCAATTCAGAAAAAGAAGCTTGAAATTGAAGATTACAGGCAGGAAGCCGAAGAAGCTGAACGTCAGGGAAATTACGAACGCGTGGCCGAACTGCGCTATGGCAGGGTGAAAGAGGCTGAACAGGAAATTGAAAATCTGAAAAAAGAACTTGAAAAACAAAAAGGGAATGGGAGTTTGATTAAAGAAGAAGTGGATGCCGAAGATATTGCTGAAGTGGTTGCCCGATGGACCGGAATTCCTGTTTCGAAAATGTTGCAAAGCGAACGCGAAAAATTGCTGCACATGGAAGCTGAACTTCATAAAAGAGTGGTGGGGCAGGAAGAAGCAATTACTGCAGTTTCGGATGCAGTGCGCCGCAGCCGTGCTGGTTTACAGGACGAAAAACGCCCGATTGGTTCGTTTATTTTTCTGGGTTCAACCGGAGTTGGGAAAACCGAACTCGCCAAAGCGCTGGCTGAATACTTATTTAATGACGAAAATATGATTACCCGAATCGATATGTCGGAGTACCAGGAGAAATTTTCGGTAACCCGTCTGATTGGAAGTCCTCCCGGATATGTGGGTTATGATGAAGGCGGACAACTTACCGAAGCAGTGCGCCACAAACCCTATTCGGTTATACTTTTTGATGAAATTGAAAAAGCACACCCCGATGTTTTTAATGTGCTTTTACAGGTTTTGGACGATGGCCGTTTGACTGACAACAAAGGGCGCACCGTGAATTTCAAAAACACGATTATTATAATGACCTCAAACCTGGGTTCGCAAATCATTCAGGAAAGTTTTGAAAGAATTAACGAGGGCAACCAGGCGTTTATTCTCGAAGAAATCCGCAACCAGTTGCTCGAAATGTTGCGGCGTACGTTGCGGCCTGAGTTTCTGAACAGGATTGACGAGACCATCATTTTCACCCCGTTGTCGAACGATAACATAAGACAGATTGTTCGTATGCAGTTTGAACAGGTAATCAAACGTCTCTCAACCACCGACCTGAAAATCGAAATTACCGAAGCTGCCATCAACTGGCTGACAACGGTTGGTTACGAACCTCATTTTGGTGCCCGTCCGGTAAAACGAATCCTTCAGAAATATGTACTGAACGAATTGTCGAAACGGATTTTGAGCGGGGACGTGGATAAACAGCACCCGATTATGATTGATGAAAAAGATGGTGAATTGATATTCAGTAACTAAATGTATTTTGCACAAAATTAGAAATCGGCCAGGCAGTGTTTACGATGTAGTTAAAATACAGCGATAAATGAGCCTGGCCATTTTCATTTTCGTAGTTAATCGCTAAAATACTATTGAGGTGTTTAATCACAGGCTTTTCAAATACTCAAGCACTTCTTTCATATCCGAAATCACTTCTTGCAGTAATTCTGGTATTTCGGAAGTGACTTTTACTTCGGCTAACGTTTGTATTTCTTTTAACATTTTGCCTGTGTTGTGCATCCCGAAAATCAGTACCGATGATTTTGCT
>DPCJ01000208.1 GCA_003516705.1 Prolixibacteraceae bacterium
TTTTTTACTTCTTCCCAGTCCATACTTATGGAAAATTCGCTCGCCGGGTCAGGGCTAAATGAAATTTTAGGAATGATACGGGTGAGGTAATTTTTTGAAATGTCGAGGATTTCCTCAAGTTTTGAAGACAAAGCTTTCATAACCTCCTGGGCAAGAAGCTGATAAAATTGATTTTCGGTTCGAATATTATACATGTCGATAAAGCAAAACCGAATATTTTTATCAGTTTTCTGAATTTCTTCTGCCGCTTTCAGTACCAACGATGATTTTCCCCAGCGACGCGGAGATATGATTACCGTGTTTATAAGCGATTGAAAATTGAAACTTAGTTGTTTTATTTCATCAGTGCGATTTGTAAAATATGCTGATGAAGCATGTTTTCCAAAAACAAAAGGTGTTTCCATTTTTTGTTTCAAAAGTAACTAACAAAATTGTAACTAACAAAATTGTAACTAACAAAATTGTAACTAACAAAATTGTAACTAACAAAATTGTTACACAAGTGTTAATCAGAAATAGCGCCTGACTTTAGTTGCATAATTTGCATACTCTTCACCATAAACCTGTTGCATAAATTTTTCTTCTTTCAGAATTGAAAAATGGATACCCACAAAAGCAGAAACCGCAAAAATCAAAAAGAAAAAGTTGGGAAAAACCAGAGCTGTTCCGATAAAAAAAAGTAAAAGCGACAGAAAGAAAGGATTACGTGACCGGGCAAAAATTTCGGTTGTAACAAGTTTTCCGATGTTACTTTCGTTGAGTCCGAAACGGAGTGAATTACCAAAATGATGTAAAGTAATTTTCAGAATAAAAACCGAAATAAAAATTGCTAAAACACCGGTCAGTCTGATTGCTAGAGAATTGAAAAGAACGTTTGTTAAAACTTTTGGGAGCAATGAAAAGTTAAACAACGATTTGAAGATTTCGGTCAGAAAAAGCAGAAAGAAAATGGCAAAAACCGGATAAACCCATTTTATGTTGCCAGGGTTGCTGGTTTTGGCAGCGCTTACCTGAACACCTTTCTTTTTCAGTTCAAATGAATTGAAAAAAATCAGCAAAACCAGCAATACAAAACCAGCGGCGGGTGTGAGTTCTGCTATGTTCGTTAAAACATTCATGGTTATAAAAATAGTCGGAATTATTGCAAATAAAAATCCCCGGCTTCCGAAAAAAACCGGGGAATTCTATTTCTTTTTTCCTCCCTTTTGCGGAGACTGGGAGGGGCTTCTCTAAATATTAGGAAACGAAATGCCAACCGTTAGCGGGTGTATTTCAGGTCCCTGGCCTGTTTCAAACAATGGAGTCATACTATAATTTGCAAAAACAGTAAAATCGCCAAAATGAATTCGTCCGGTTAACTCATATTTCCACTGGTTAATGTTGTAATTACCTTGTGTTTTTTCTTTTGTGTTATCGTAGTATTTGTATTTGGTGTGCGAACCCAGATACAAACTGCCAATTGCACCAGCCGAGAGCGATAATCTGGAACCTCCCATTCTCAGCGGCGTTTTAACTTCGAGTAGTAACGGGACAGTTAAATAGTTGACATGCAATTTTGATTTTTTCACACTTTTATTTTCCTGAAGTATGTTTACAGGAACCGTCATTCCATAATCATTTTCTTTTTTGAGCGTAACAGGCGAATCGAAGGAATAATCGTTTAAACTGATACCCATTCCGGTTACCAACCCGAAAGTTTTCTTTTCGTTTTTAAAGGCAAATTCCATAAAGTTCAGATTCCAGCTCAGCGATTTACCTGATCTGAGGTCGAAAATACCATCGGGGTATTCTCCGTTGTAAACCGAATAATCTGAATTCTGGAACATATTCATACCAACATCAAGTCCGGCCCAATGAGCATTAAAACTACGGCTCCAGTTTCTGTTTTTATCCTCTTTATCATATTTTACATACGTACCATTATCACCTTCAATTACTTTAAAGTTTCTGCGTCCAACCCTGATGTGCGTGGTATCGCCCCAATCATCGGTAATTACTTCAATACCTTTCCCATTATCTTTGTCGCCAACAACAACCTGTACATTGTCGCCATTTTCAGCAACGGTTACCACATTTTTCTTACCCACATTTACTTTGGTAACATCTTTGTCATCTTTTACTTCCTTAACCTTTTTTATTTCTTTAAAATACCTGCCGTTGTCATCTTCCAGTACTTTGTAGGTCTTATCCCCAATTTTAACATGGGTGGTGTCTCCCCATTCGTCGGTAATAACAAACACACTGTCCTTGCCATCAATAGCTTTTGCCACGTTTTTGTTTTCAGTGGTACCGGTTTGTGCCCAAATGTTCAGCGCGAAGGTGCTGCATAAAATAAGTGTAATTAATCGTTTCATTTTTCTGTTTTTTAATGTTCTGAACCTGTGACGGACTGGATTAGCTGAAAGTTACAGGAGAGGTGAAAAAAAGTGAATGGGTTATTGTGTGAATAAGTTATTGGAAAGAGTGAATGTGTTATTGGGTGAATGAGTAATTGAGTTGTTGGGGAGAAAGCACGAAGCCGGAAGCAAGAAAAAACAGGAATTGAACCGTTAATTAATCACAAATGATTGATTAGTAAATAATTGAAAAGCCAGGCTTACTCAAAATGATTATTCGCCGGTATTTTCGGTGGTTCGGGTTGTGGGGATGGTAAAAGCAAGCAGGCGCGAATCGTAATTGATTTCGGTAACTTTTCCAGCTTCATCAATCTGGTAACTGAATTTTTCGTTCGACAGGCTGGTAACTAAGTTTAACCCGGCTTTTGTAATTTTACTGAAATTGATTTTTTCGATTCCGGTTTTTTCTTTTACCACATCAACAAGCAATCGTTCTTCAAATAACTCGGGTTGTGGAATTGTAATGTACATTGTTTGGAGTGTTGTTTCGGGCAGTTCTGGTTTTATAGTTGCTGAGACCGGCGAAAGCTGTGCAAACTGATCTGTCTCAATTCTTGTCATTGCCAAATCATCATGACTGATACGGCCTTTGCTGTTTTCGCGAAGGCTTTCGTTTTGTTTTGGCTCGCTTTTTGGCTTTTTAGCTCCTTTTTCTAAAGTTTTTTGAGAAGTTTTTACCGGTTTGGTTTTTTGCTGAGAGGTGTTATTTTCCTGTATTTTCTTTATTTCAACAGGTAGTTCTTTTTTCGGTTTACTATCTTCCAATACAGCGACAGTGTTGTTTTCAACCGGAGCCTTTTCGTTCTTGCCAACAAAAAAATATGCAAGTAAAGCAAGCACTAAAACAGCGGCCACCCGGCCGCTCCAAAGTAAAACAGCTTTTAAAGGGGTGGTTTTATAGAGCTCATTTTTCTTTTGATAAACAACCGATTGGTCAGCAATCAGCCGGGTTTTTTCAAAAAGGTTCAAATCATGTTTTTTTTCAGGGTGCGTTGCAATATATGTTTCGAAAGCAACTTTTTCATCATCGTTTAAATCGCCTTCGAGGGTTGCTATTGCGGCATCTGTAAACTCGTTTTCGAGGTCAAATTTTTCTTTGTAAAGCAGTTCTTTCTTGTTGAATTCGAGGTTGGCAGGTTCAATGGCAACCGGCGAAAACATCGCCAGTTCTTCTTTCAGGTCGGGATTTTGGGTAAGAAATTCAATAAAATCGTCAACCAGTTTTTCATCAAGATTACCTTCAAGATAATCGATAAAAAACGATTCGTAGTTATTTCTGTTAATCTTCATTTCTTCTTTCTCCTTTTTCTTCCTCCTGGTGCGAGGCTGGAAGGGGTCTAAACCACCGCCTCCATTTTTCCGATATAACCTTTCAAAAATACCCGCGCACGGTAAATATAAACTTTCACCTGCGACTCATTCAGATTTGTAAGCTCTTCAATTTCCTGGTACGAATATCCTTCGTAATCGCGCAGCAGCAAAACCATCCGTTGAATTTCAGGTAGTTTATTTACTGCATTGTTCAGAATTTCTCCCAAATCGGAGTAACTTCTTTCATGGCTTTGTTCGGCAACTTTTGTTTCTTCAGCCCAAACCGACCGTTTATCTTTTCTGATACGGTCAATCATCGTGTGATACGCCGTGGTAAACAGATAGGCTTTCACCTTTTCTCCGTTCACATTTTCAATGTTTTTCCACAGCTTTTCATAGCAATCCTGTACAATATCCTCAGCCTTGTGTATGTCTTTTATGCTCTTTAATACGAACCGGAATAACCGGTCGGAATAAAGAGTAACAGAGTTGTTGTAATCGCTTATTGTCATTCGTTTCAGTCTGCTTTCCGAAACATATGACGAATAAGTAAACAGGAAGTTACAGCAGGATACAAAAAAAGCCCCGGATTTCCGAAGCTTTATTTTTTGACTCCCCTCCCGCGGAGGGGTTGGGAGGAGGCTTTAAATCACTGTTACCCAACCAAAAGTATCGGGTTCGTCGCCATACTGAATTCCTTTCAGTTTGTTGTACAATTTTTCGCTGATTGGCCCGGGTCTTCCGTCTTTGGAGAAAATGTACGATTTATTTTCGTCGTAGTCGTCAATTCGCTGAATCGGGCTGATAACAGCGGCGGTACCACAAGCTCCGGCTTCCTCAAAAGTTGCCAGTTCTTCAACGGGCACCTGTCGTTGTTCAACTTTCATTCCCATCGATTCAGCCAAAACCATCAGGCTTTTATTGGTAATCGATGGCAATATCGACTCTGATTTTGGTGTGATATACGTATTGTTTTTTATACCGAAGAAGTTGGCAGCGCCACATTCGTCGATATATTTTTTCTCTTTTGCATCGAGATAAAAAATGTTGGAATAACCCAGCTCATGTGCTTTTTTACCGGCTACAAGACTGGCAGCATAGTTTCCACCCACTTTGTATTTACCCATTCCGAGCGGTGCAGAGCGGTCGAATTCGCGCATAATTACAAACGGAGTGGTTTGGAAGCCGCCTTTAAAATACGGGCCGACCGGTGTTACAAACAAAATAAACATGTATTCTTTGGCAGGTTTAACACCAACTTCAGCTCCAGATCCGAATAAAACCGGACGAATGTATAATGAAGCACCTGATTCGTACGGAGGAACAAACCTTTCGTTCAGTTTTACAGCTTTCACTACAGCTTCTGTAAATTTTTCAATTGGCAGCCGCGCCATCAGTGTTCCATCGCTCGAATTCTGCATACGGCGGGCATTCTCATCCATTCTGAAAATACGGATTTTACCGTCTTTTCCCCTGAAAGCTTTTAAACCTTCAAAAGATTCCTGTCCGTAATGAATGGCAGTTGCAGCAATGTGCATCGGAAAATATTCGCTGTCGCTTACTTCAAGTTCGCCCCACTCTCCGTTTTTAAATGTGCACCTGATATTGTAGTCGGTTTTTATGTATCCGAATCCAAGGTTGTTCCAGTCTATGTTTTTCATTTTAAAAAGTCTTTTAAGCTGTTTTTCAGTTCGAAGCTGAATTTGCGGGCAAAATAGTGAATTTTTACCGTATTGAAACAAGAGAAAAATCAGGATGAAGATGTTGCAGAGATATTTTACAACAGCTTAATAATCGAATGTCAGAATCAGTAATTTACCTGAATCCAATACCCATTGTGTTTTCTGATGTTCAGCACAGAACCATCAGCAAAAATCAGATACTGCCCTTTGATTCCGCTCAATTTACCAGTAATGGTTGGCTGCTTGTCAAAACTCAGGCTGTTTATTTTTTGAGGAAACTGAATTACCGGGTATTCAATGTTTGTAATGGTATTGTTTGGTTCGGCATATTTTCTCAATTCCGAAGAGAGCAATTTCAATGCTTTTTCCTTTTCAGCAAGCAAATCGGCGGTGTTATAAACTTGGTTTTTCAACATTTCGCGCCAGTCGGTTTTGTCGGTGTAAAATTTCTTCAGAAAAACCTCGATAATTCCGGCGATGTGCCGGTTGGGCGTACAAGCTAATTTAATAGCAGCACTTGCACCCTGGTCAATCCATCGGGTTGGAATCTGGTGATTGCGTGTAACACCCACTTTTACTTCACTCGAAACTGCAAGGTAAACAAAGTGGTCGATGAGATCGTGTTTTTCGGCCCACTCCATATCGCGGGCAATACCGAGGTGGGCTTTTGAAAGTTCGGGTCTGACTACCGACTCGCTGGCTTCGGGGGCAGTTTGCAAACAGTTGTAACAAAACCCCTGGGCAAACGAGGTCTTGGTTTGTTTGCCACACGAAATACAATTGATTTGCCCGGTAAAATTCATCGAAATGTCCTTACCAATCAAATCATTCATCGCGATTTCGTTTTGGCCAACCGGCAAAATGTAATTTACCGGTGTTGCCAGTTCGGTGCGCATTTTTAATATGTTGCCTTCGAGTTGCATTTTTACTTTTTATTTTTAAAACGATTGGCGAAATCAAATGTTTATTAAATCATCAAACCCGGGCCGTTTAAAATCCATGGCTTTAGGAAATGTTTCGAGCATTTGTTTTTTGATTTGCGAAAGTTGCGATAGAAATTTCAGGTAATCGTCCTCGTTTTCGGGCATTGCTGAATACATGGCTGAAAGCGCCGCTATTGAGCGGTCGATGGCAATGAGTGCAATTTTTGCAGAACCGAGGTTGCCGGACATTAAATCGTATTCATCTTCAGGTTCTGCAAGCCGTTCATCCAATTCGAAATGAGCACGGTGCACTTTGGCCGAAATAAATACACTGTACCACTGAGCCACTTCCCAGGCATCGGCAAATTTCAAAGCTGGTTCTTCGCTGTTGTTTATTAAAAGTAACTGTTCAGCTTTCGATTTCAATATTTCGTTGTTTGCCTGCAACCACCTCAACATTTGTGTGCTGTATTTCTTTGACAACTTTTCCACTGGTCTTTTTTCAGGCTTTTTTATTTCCACATCAGGCAAATTATTCAGGTCGATACCAACCCGTTTTGCATCTTCCTCCAGCAATTCGAAAGTAACCTGAAACGACAGACGCAAACTTTCCCAGAATTTTTCGTTGCTGATGTGGTTGGTTTCGGGGTCAGTGGCATTTTCTTTCATTGCCTGTTCATGGGCAAAAGTGAGGCATTTCGAACTCATTGTACAACGCTCGCACCAACGGTCGCAGTAATTGTAAATACCCGGGATAAACTTCCCGCTTTGCGCCAAATCGAGTAGTGTACTTTTATATCGTTCTTTTTTTGATTGCATGTTTTAATCGCAAAAATTAGTTTTTAATGTAAACAAAATCAGGACAATGTACAATTTGATGTTGTTGAATCTCGAATATAATAAGTTCTACTGTTAAATATTTTTCATCACATTGGTTTCAATCCAGTAGCTTAAAAGAGGGTCGGTTAATTCGTAGCCTCTTTCGGTTTTTGATATTGTACCGTTTTGGGTCAATGATTTTATGGCCCTCGAAACGTTTATGCCGCTGTTTTTTAAATCGGAATACACTTTATTACGCATTTGTACAACCGACATGATTAACCTGACATTTTCCTTACTTACCGAGATTTCTTCCCATGATTTTTCAATATAGTTTTTTTCAACTACCAGCAATTGTTCCAGCAGTTCGCCAAAATCTGGGTTTCGCTTATTTAAGGCATTGAAAATCACTATTTCCTGTAAAGCCAATTGCGAATAGTAGGGATGTCCTTTGGTAAAATTGAGTATTTCTGTCAGATATTCATTCTGACATTCAATTTGATAATTTTTTAACTGGGCTTGAAAGAATTGAATAAATTTTTCCTTTTCAATATTCCCCAGATTTATTACGCGCGCAAACCTGAAAAAAGGTGCGTTCTTTTCGATAAACAGGCTCGACATAACCGATTCGTAACTTCCTGAAAATATGTAAGAAGCATTTTTATGCATCTGTATTTTCGAGCGGAACAGTTTGATGATTTTATCGCCATCGAGTTTACTGATATCGCCAAATTCATCAAAAGCGCAAATCATTCGTTTTTGATGTTTTGCCGGAAACTGGTCGATAAAATCGATGCTTTTTTCAAGTAATTCCCAACTGTTTTTTTGTGTTTCCGAAAAGCCGAGAATATACTCAAAGTCTTCAATCGCTGCCTTCAGATTAAGATTCTTCAACATGGCCAGCGCACTGTTTTTTGTGGAAGCGAAAATACTGTCGAGCAAATGATTTTTCAGTACTTCCCGGGTAATCTGCACAGGAAGTATTTCAAGGGTTGGAATTGAAAAAACATCAATATAAGCAGAATAGATTTCCGGATTTTTCATCCTCGAAAGAACTTCAAGCACCAATGAAGTTTTGCCATATCGCCGGGGTGCAATCAGAACAATATTTTGTCCTAACTTAAGTAATTCGGTTATGTATTTAATCTCCTTTTCACGACCCACAAAATTGAGTCCGGTAACCGGTGGACCTGCATAAAGTTGTGCCATTTTTTTCTGATTATTTCCATTACAAAAATAGTACAAACTTTGTATGATACAAAAGTTGTCCTATTTTATTTATATTTCACAACAAATTATAAAAAATAATTAAATATCAGTAAGTGAGATATAAAATAATAGTACAAAGTATGTACCATACGCAACCTGTCCTGTTTATAAATCTTCGTCATTCGCCACACCCAGAATCCCCAGGTAAAGCAGTTTGGCGGCGTCTTCCATAATTTCAGGAGTCAGCACATCGGTTTTGTCTTTCGGGTGGTGGTAGTAAACAGGAAACACTCCGCCCGATGTCCACAGCGAAAGCGTTTTGATTCCTGCATTTTCGAAGTTGGCAGCGTCGGAACGCGGGCGGCCATAACTCTTTCGCCATTCAGAGGCATCCATTTTTCTGTGCAGAAAATTTTGATTAGCCTTTTCAAAATGACTGAATATTTCGGGATAAGTTTTACCCGACGAAACAAAAAAGCCTGTTCCGTTGCCTACCATGTCGAGGTTTATCATAAAAACTGTTTTTTCAATGGGGAAAAGCGGATGTTCGGCATAAAATTTACTCCCATACAAACCACATTCTTCGCCGCCAATTAAAATAAAAAGCACCGAACGTTTTGGTTTAACTTCGCTTTGCGCCAGTGCTTTTGCAGTTCCCAGAATATCGGCCACACCCGAGGCATTGTCTAGAGCGCCGGGGAAAAGTTCGCCCAAATAACCCTGTCCGTCGAGATGAGCGCCCACAATAATCACTTCGTTTTTCAAAACAGGGTCCGATCCTTCAATCAAACCGACAACATTGCATGATTTGCTGTCGGCAAAGTTTTTGGTTTCCGCCGAAATGGTCACTTTTTGTCCCGGATTCAGCATAAACGACGGCATTTGAAAAGCAGCCAACTGCTCCTTAACTTTTTTGTATTCTTTTCCCGAGGTGGCAAAAAGTTCTTCGGTTATTTTCTCGCTGATGTGTGCATATACAAAACCTTCGGTAAAGGAGGTATTCGGATTGGCAATGGTTCCCACATAAAGCAGCCCGATGGCGCCGTGGTCGATGGCATTCTTGAATTTATAGCGGTGGTACGAATAAGGCGTCCATTTTCCCTGCACCGAATCGTTTTTTGTATAAGGAATCCCGGTTTCGAGAATAATAATTTTACCGCGTACATCCACATTCAGGTAATCGTCGTATTCAAGTTCGGGTGCTGTGATTCCGTAGCCTGCAAAAACCATCGTACCCGAAATTGTGCCAGAGGCTGAATTGGAGCCGGGCATAAATTCGTCGGGAAATTGAAGTTCACGTTCTTTCCCTTCGTTGTCAATGAATTTTACGTTTCCTTTTGAATAAACGACAGTATAGGCATTCGGGAAATATTGAAACCAGCTACCGTTGTTGGCGGGTTTCAAACCCCACTGCTCAAACTGAGCGGCACACCATTCGGCTGCTTTCAGGTATTCAGGCGAACCCGAAAGCCGGCCTTTGTATTTTTCAGCACTCAGCTCTTCGGTAATTTTCAGCAAATCGTGACTCGAAATGGAATGAAACGTTTTCAGAATTTTTGCTGAATCAGTTTCCTGCGCTGAAAGGATTCCGAATCCGGCAAAAAGAAAAATAAACAGCAATGATTTCTTCAGGCTCATGGTTTTATGAATATTTCGGCTTAAAAATATTAAAATTCGATTGAAATGATTAGAAATGGAATGTCTTCATTATATAAATCCCTTGTTGTCTTTTTATATTCCATTAACAATGAATAAATTGAGTTGTAATTTTAAATAAACCAAATTATGAACATGAAAATTTTAAGAGGAACTGTATTTGGCGGAATCGCCTTCTTTTTTCTGGGTTGGCTGGTATGGGGAATGTTGCTGATGAGTTTTTCTGAAGCAAATTACAATCAATCGATTTATCTTCCGGATGATGGAATGATTTGGTGGGCAATGATTGCCTCAAACCTGGTTTTGGCTTTGCTTGTAACTTTGGCATTGAATTGGGCTGGCGCTAAAACCATTATTAACGGGCTGAAATTTGGCGCATTGGTCGGTGGATTGTATGCACTGACCACCGATTTGGGAATGTATTCCATGACTACGGTAATTTTGAGTTTAACTGCGGTGGTGGTTGATACGCTGGCTTATGCAGCAGTAACGGCGATTACAGGTGCTGTTATTGTGCTGACTTGGGGAAAGAAAGAATAAAAGTAAGTAAGAAAGATTTACATCAATTGTGCAATACAAACGCAAAACCACCTGTCACTCGTCAACGTTGTCGCAAAAACGAGAGACAGGTGGAAATTCGTGTGAAGTATTGGCGAACCCTTTTCTTTGTGGTTTTGGTTTTTACTCTACTTTCTGATTATAAGTTTCTTAATTTTTCGCTTATAAAATGGGCAAAAGGAGGGTCCATGTTGGATAAAACGATGGCTGTATGTCCTGAATTTAAGTACATGCTAAAATCGGTACACATGCCTTCGTAATCTCCCCCATGTCCAAAAATCAATTCTGTTCCAGGTTTTTGATAAACCCTGCCCAATTCCCACGTTCCATCAACTGTGTATTCGAAGAACAAGGGTATGCCAATTCAAATTGAAACAAAATTTATGATTTTCATTTTATGGCTTTTTTATTCAACAGTCTTTTCGAAAGCCGGAAACAACCGGTTTGATGGTTACATAACCGGAGGAATTGCCATTGGAACCGGATTGTTGACAGGTTTTACAGTTTTCAGATAGGCAAAAATGGCTTTCAAATCCTTATCAGTCATTTTGCTGTAACCTTGCCACGGCATTGGAGGTAGCAAATTCCGGCTGTTTTCAAGTCCTTTCCATTTCCCATGTTTCATCGCTACAAGAAACTGTTCTTCTGTCCAGTTCCCGATTCCGGTTGGGTCGGGTGTGAGGTTAGCGGCAAACGAAGTTCCCCAGGGACCGGTTGCGGCTGTATTATTCATATTGAATAACACGTATGATTTCAGGATTTCTTTATCAAACGGCGGCAGGGTTTCGTTTGCCGGATGGCCTGAAAGCAGACGCAGAGAATCGGGAACCGGTCCCATTGCTGTCATTACTTTTGGCGAATGGCAATCGTTACAACCCATCACTGTAACCAGGTATTCTCCTTTTGCAATCTGGTCGGCAAGCGAAACTTCGGCAGTTTTAACCGGTGTTTCAGATTTTGGAGTGCATGCAATTATGGATGTTACAAGCAAAAACGAGAGAAGATAAATTGTTTTCATTGTTTTTAAAGTTTAAAGTTTATTTTTTGTGAATAATATTTTGTTTTCTTATTTCCCCTCCCACGGAGGGGCCAGGGGAGGCATCAATCCTGCCAGTTAGCCACGTACCTGCATAAATCGCGTTTCATATCGGTAATTTTAAACAGGTAGGGTCCGTACATTTGGCGACCCACATTGATATTTATATACATATAAGTTTTATTATCAGGAACATAAAAAAACTGGGTTGAACAACCAATACCATCACCTTCGTGGCCAAACTGCGGGGTTGAACCTTCTTTAAACTGCCAGTATTCAAAACCTTCGCCATATTCGGGCTCTGTTGAATTCACCCCTTCCACCCAGTTTTGCATTTCTTCAAACGAACTTTCTGAAGTTACTTCACCATTTATCAACGCTTCGTGAAAAGTAATCACATCCGAAGCAGTGGCTGCAAGCGCTCCGTAAGCATCGCTGGCGTTGGCAAGTGCACTGTTCCATTTCGTGTTATTCTCCAATTGTTCATTTGCATACCGGTCGAAATAAAAATTCGGGAAACCCAGACTTAAAGTTTGTTGTTCATTTAAACCATGAAAGGTGTGTGTAAGTTGCAATGGTTCAAGAATTTGTTCATCAAGTAATTGCCAGTAGCTATTCCCGCTGATGTTTTCGAGAATCACTTGCAAAAGCAGATAATTTGTGTTCTAATACATAAAATCGGTTCCGGGTTCAAACACAAGCGGTTTTCCTTTTACCATTTCCAGCCTTTCTTCAATGGTTGGCTGGTTCAGCGGGTCGTTTAACTGGCCAACAACAAACTCTGGTAATTCGGTAACATTTACAATTCCGGAAGTATGGTTCAACAACATTCTGACTGTAATTTTTTCGTATCCCGAAATATTGTTAAGAACATTTTGGGGGAGATATTTCGAAATCAGGCTGTCGGTTACAATTTTTCCAGCATCCACCTGTTTCATAATCAGCGTGGCTGTGTAGGTTTTTGTGATACTGAACAGCCAGGAAGCGCCACCAGAACTGAAAGGTTCTTTGGTTTCAAGACGTGCATAACCACCTGAATAATACAGCCATCCGTCATCATTTTTAATAACTACCTGTGCCCCCGGAATTCCTTTGGCAATGTATTTTTCCACCAGAAACTGAATGGAATCTTTCATTGGGTGGTTGGGATTCGATAGTATTTCATCGTTTCCCTGTTCATAATCGGAAACCAATAAATCTTTCTGGCACGAACTGAACAGCGACGCCAAGAAAATGAAAAATATAAATTGAATTGTTTTCATAACTGTTTCTGTCTTTTAGTTGAACTGAAATTTAAAACCAAACATGATTTGCGAATCAGGAAGCGGGTCGAAATCGGGGTTGTACCCAAACATGGCTTTCATCTGATAAGCAACAAAAGGAATTATCTCAAGATTTGAGACCTTGACGGAGCGAAATCCGGCACTGAGCTGAACGGGAATTTGTACAATTCCTTTGAACTTTTTCCCGTTTTCCCACGAAGTTCTGTTCCATTTTAACGGGTCGGAAGGATAACCTGAAAACCTGTAACCGGCTCCGGTTCCAAATCCCAGTTCAAGTTTTTTAAACAAAACGGGTGTAATCTGCCCCAATAATTGCAGGCTTGTGGCATTTCCCTGTATTTTATTTGCCGAAAATTCTGCCTGTAAACCCAGGGAGAAAATCTGTTTTGCGCCAAACAACCGGTTTACACCTGCTGAAACTGCAAAAGCAGGATTGTCCCATTTTAAATTTTCAACCGGTGCGTAAAACGAATGAACGCCGGATGAAATAGTGTATTGCCAATCGTTTTTTTCTGCTTTCACATTTGTGGTGATTTGAAAGAAAAGAATCAGCATTGCTGCAAGCAACAGCGATTTTTCCTGTCGCTGGGTCAAAAATTTGCCCCGGCCCGAATTGAAACCGGGAGCAAATTCTTTGTTTCTGTTTTCTGTTTTTATTGTTTTCATTATTAACTGTTTGTTACAAAGTTCATCAATGTCGGTGTGTTGTAAAATCGCACAGATATGTGAAAATGAATTGAAAAATGATAAAAGATGTGATTGGGGATTCACATTTTTTAATTCGTAAAAGTTTCTAGCCAATGCTCAATCCGGTTTACTGCGTAACGTTATGAATTGCATCTTACTCATTTGCCTTAGAGTAATGAATGCAAGAAGAATTAATACCGGTACTAATGCAAAACCAAATTCTCCCGTGAACCAGGCTGTTTTCCCTGTATCGGCGGTGATTCGATCATAGAATATCTGGATAACTCCGTTGTGTGTGGCATGAAAAATTACTACCGGCCAAATACTTCCCGATTTCATGCGAAGCCAGGCAAGCAAAACCCCGGTTGAAATTACGAGGATTGAGAAGCAAGTCAGTCTGAACCACAATGGTGTTCCTGTTTGACCGTAATTTCCAAACAGAATTCCGGGTAAATGCCAGGTTCCCCAAATTATCCCACTAATCAAACCTGCCTTTCTCAACCCAACCCATCCCGATAATTCGGGAACAAGAAAGCCACGCCAGCCTATTTCTTCTCCCAGTGCCATGATGGCCGACGGAATAAGATTAATGATTGTGATATAAAAGAAAGCCGATACAATAATCAATGTATCCGAATCTGAGTCCATTCCCAAAGTGAGTCGTGCCCTTTCGAGAAAGGTTGGATTGGGAACATCGCCCAAACCAAAAATCCAAATGGCAGAGTATGCAACCGTTGCGTAAACAACCGGAAGAACCCATCCGATGGAAATCCATTTTAGCGAAAATTTCCACCCAATAAGTTTAAGCGAACGTTTGGTAAACAAACTTACCAGTAAAGCTGCAAGCCCGGGTGTCCACATAATGAGCATTGACGCCATGTTTTTGTTTTTGGTAAACGCTGTTATGGCATGAACAATTCCGGTAAATATTATCAAGAGGATAATGTAAATGTAAATTCGTTTTTGAACTGTAAAATTCATGACACACTGAGTTTTTAATTTTAATTACTGAGTTCAAACGCTCTGAGTTTCAGACTTGAGAAATCTTCTTCAGGCATGTTTTGTTCAAGGTCTTCAAGGAGCGATTCGAATTTTTCTGAAGACAGTTTTCTGAGGATTGCCCCAATCATCATCAGGTTTTCTATTTCACTTTGAGCCGGAATAATGTGTTTGAGCCAAACCGCGTAGGTTTCGGGTTTCATTTTTGCAACAATCGATGTGCGAATAGTCATTTGTTCTTCGATTGAGAAATTTTCCCAAATCAGTTTTTGAGTAACTGTTTCTTCCTCATTAATATGTTCAAGATAAAGGCTGAAAAAAGATGCGAAACCAAGATAGAAATCATGCGCTTCATTTTCTGAAACCGATGTATTTAACCGGGTTAACTGAACTTCGAGTTTATGTTGTAACTCATGGATTTTGATATGGTCGTTTTTGTCGTGTTCTGATGCGCCGGGTAATTTATCTTCCAGCGCATTCAGAATAATCCTGTCTTCAGTTTCTGCATGAGAAGTCAAAAGAAAGAACATTTCATTTCCTGCTATTTTGAGTTTTTCAACAGCTTTTTCGTTTTTGATATTGGTTTGTCCGGCCAATGCCATAAATGCAGCCATGGTTTTTCTGAGCGCTTTGTGTGGTGCTGAAAAAATTCTGATTGTTTCCATATTAGGTAATGTTTTTTGTGCCTGTTTTTTGTTTCTGAATATTGCTTTTATTGCTTCAATAATTTACTGTTGTACGTTCTTCCGTCGTCAGTTTTTATATTGAGCAGATACATTCCTGTGGTAAAATCTCCGGTATTTACCGAGATAGATGGATTTGAGTAGCTGTTACTAAAAACAGTCTGCCCGGCAAGGTTGAGAATGTTTACCTGGTAATTTGCATTTGCAATTTCATCGATTTGAATAGTAAAAGTTGAGCTTACCGGGTTGGGGAAAACTTTCACATTGTTCAAAACGCTTATTTCAGGAACATCGGTGGTAAAATGCAGGAAATCGCTGAACACATATTTTGAAAGATTTTCAGGAACAACTAACGAAGGGTCCCAGGAGCGAATAACCATTTCCGCAACATCATTCGATCCGGTGTAGGTCAGGTCTAAAAAGAGTACCATTTCAATTTCCCAACCGGTGTCGTACCAAGCGCTGTATTTCATTCCTGTTGGATTCCCGTAATCATCGAACGTACCTTGGTATTTTTCTGTATTTTCCCATCCCTGTGCAGTCCAGTTTTCCATAATTAGCTCTTCTTCGGTGTTGGTTAGCGAATAAGTTTCTCTTGTACTGTTTACCCATTGCTGGTTTTCCCAGATTTCTGTTGTTACGGTATAATTGTCACCATCGAATTGTTTGGAAACACGTTCGGCATTCACCCAGTTGTTTCCCTGCATATTTTGCTTTGTGTAAGCAGCCAGCTCCCGGTTTGGCCAGTCGGCCCAGGTAAGAAGACCTGTTCTGCTGTACAGAATCCAATTGTTCCCCTCCCAACGGTATTCTTGCAACTCAGTTGGAATGCCATACGAATTCAGAATATACTTAATCCAGGTTTTGTTTACCCATATTTCATTTTCAAGGCTTTGGTATAATATTCCGTTGTTATAGCCCTCAAATGGACTCTCACCACTAAGTGTTTTAGACGATTTTTCTCCGGCAACAGGAGTCCATCCGTCTATTAACCAGATGTATGAAACTTCTTCGGAAATATAGTCTGGATTGTCTGAATACGTATCTCTGGTGAGGTAATAATTTGTCTCTGCATCCTGAACAATTTCTTCTGTTAACTTTCCGGAATTGTTGTAAGAGTACGTGGTGTTCGACACATGTTGCCAGTCGTTTAATTCCTCATCCCATGTATAATCTTCGCTGTTCCCGGGCACTGACAACTGATTTCCGGCAACTAAAAGATGTTTAGACTGGTTCGAATTGATGCCATTAGCCATCGATGCTTTTTTCAGTTTTAGAAAATCCAATTTTCTGATTTCAGATTTTTTTTGTTCCGCATTTGCAGCGATTCCTAAAATGATAAGAACAAACGTTGTAATTGTTGTAAATTTTGTTTTCATAGCTGTAATATTTAAAATTGAACTAAAGCAAAGTAACGCTGAATACAGGCGGGGCACAATCGCATGGAAATGTGAAATGTGTGGCGACTAAATAAAGAAAGATGTGATTGTTTACCACATCTTTTCAGAGTTTATTGTCTTTTTTATTGATAGAAATTCAAATCAATTTGTCCTTAAAAGCTTTTGCCACTGCTTCGCTTTTGCTGTTTACCCGGAGTTTTTCGTAAATCTTTTTGATGTGTGAGCGAACTGTATCAATGGCTATAAACATTTCGTTTGCTATCATTTTGTAGCTGTAACCATTCACGAGAAGCTGCAAAACCTGTTTTT
>DPCJ01000013.1:0-908 GCA_003516705.1 Prolixibacteraceae bacterium
AATGCAAAAGAAACCGAGCTGAAAATTAAAATGGAAAACTCGAAATAACAGTAGAGGACTAATTAATAAAAATATTTCTCTGAGCCGCGCAGATTCTGCAGCGGCTTTTTTCGTTTGCCACTATTTAAATAATTACGAATACTTTATGCAAGATTAACACTTCAGAAACTTTACCAGAAGATCATCGATTGTATAATTTTTATTTGCAATTTCGCGCGATTTAAAATTTTACCGTGCCTGCTTTTCGATATACAGGTTACAAATTCGTGAGAGAAACAGATTAAATAAATTGCATATGGATATTTCAGGTTTACTTAAGTATTTTACCCCGAAAGAGAAAAAATTTTATGCCATGTTTAACCAGGCAGCCGAAAACACAATTGAAGCATCGGCCGCACTCGAAAAACTGATTAATGCACCAACACTCGAGGAGCGTTTAACAGTNNGTTGACCTGATTTATGGAACTTCGGGTAAAATTGAAATTTACCGTTGTAATAACTTCAGCAGCTTTATGAAAGAAATGGCTACTCAAATATCTCAGGGCAGCCAATTGATAAAAGTGGCCGTCGGCGGATTGGACGACACAAAAAAGGCTGACAAGGTTTTAAAAACCTGTAAAGAAATTCACAAAATGGAAAGCCGCGTGGATGAACTTTACCACAAAGCTATTTCGGGGCTTTTTGAAAACGAAAAAGACCCGATTGAATTGATAAAGCAAAAGGAAATTCTGCTGAATTTTGAAAAAATTGCCAACAAAATTGAAGACGTTGCCGATGTGGTGAAAACCATCCTGGTTAAATATGCCTGATGTTATTCAGCAAAAAGTTTAGAAATAATAAATTCTGATTATGCTTACATTGCTAATTATCATCATAGTTCTGGCATTTGTGTTCGACCTCATCAATGG
>DPCJ01000013.1:955-10627 GCA_003516705.1 Prolixibacteraceae bacterium
GCTGCAGTTGCTCACACCGGAACATTTACAGTGATTAACCAGGCCGTAATATTTAAAACCATCGGTTTTATTTTTCTTGCACCAATAATTGGTATGATTATCTCGTACCTGTTAACACTTGTTATTTTGTGGGCCTTCAAACGGGCTAATCCACACCATTCCAATAAATGGTTCAAACGATTACAGCTTGTATCATCCGGCGCTTTCAGTTTGGGGCACGGTGGCAGCGACTCGCAGAAAGTTGTGGGTATCATTAGTGCGGCCATGCTTGTTTATGTGGCCCAATTGAATCTCGATGGATTACCAATCCCTGATTGGGCACATGTATCGGAAACCATTGATGCTGCAGGAAAAAAACATTTACATGTTCCCTCATGGATCCCTATTTCGTGTTATGCCGCCATTTCGTTAGGAACAATGATGGGAGGCTGGCGTATTGTAAAAACCATGGGCACAAAAATCACAAAAGTGACCCCGGTTGAAGGTGTTGCTGCCGAAACTGCCGGTGCAATCACACTTTTTGGTGTTTCACAAGGGTTAGGAATTCCGGTGAGTACAACGCACACTATTGCTGGTTCAATTATGGGTGTGGGTATGACAAAACGCCTTTCGGCAGTTCGCTGGGGAGTTGCATCGAACCTGCTGGTGGCATGGATTCTGACCATCCCCGTGAGTATGCTGATTGCAGGACTTGTTTATCTGGGACTACACGCAATAGGAATTTAAAATCACAGGTTATTGAAAAATGACATAAGTTCCCACCGACCCTGTTTCTAAAGGAAAGACAAATGTTTTTCCTCCAAGTTGCAGATTGAAATTCTTAGCTGAATCTGAGTCATTCAGCACAACAATAACAAATGTCCCGTCGGGTGCTTTAAAAGCCACGTTTGGCAGCCCCGGCGGGATATTTGTTTCCACCCTGACCGAACCCGGTCGCACAAACTTTGATGCGTGGGCAACAATATAATACGCCGGGTTGTGGGTCACCACATCTCCGTCGATAGTTACAGCACCCAAACACTGGGTGCAACCACCCGGAGTGTGTGGTTTTTGCTGCGGGTCGGCAGCGAGATTCCACTCAAGCACGGTTTTGCACCAGTTGCGCGATGCCCCGATGATGAGGTTTTTTACGTGCCACTGCAAATCGCCGCCAAAATTACCAGGCGCGCCAATCCATTGTTCAGTAAAATAGAGGTTTTTATCAGGGTGTGCCTCGTGTACTTTACTCACATTTTCGATTACGCCACCATAAAGATGAAACGCCGAACCATCGATGTATTTCTTTGCTTCCGGGTCGTTTAAAACTGTAATCGGATATTCGGGTTTGTCGGCATTATGATCGTAAATAATGATTTTGGTTTTTATTTCGGCAGCTTTAAAAGCCGGTCCAAGACTGCGTTTTATAAAATCGGCCTGTTCGGTTGCGGGCATCAGCAAACTCGGATTATTTCCCGGGTGCAGCGGTTCGTTTTGCACTGTAATCGCATCGATTGTTATTCCCTCTTTTTGCATCTCCTGAATATATTTCACAAAATACTTTGCGTAGGCATCGTAATATTCCGGGTTCAGACTTCCGCCTTTTGTAGCGATGTTGGTTTTCATCCAGGTGGGAGGCGACCAGGGTGAAGCCAGAATTTTTATTTCGGGATTAATTGCGAGAATTTCTTTTAAAACGGGAATCAGAAATTTGCGGTCGGGAGCCAGCGAAAACCGCTCCATATTTATGTCTGTTTCGCCTTCGAGTAAATCGTTATACGAAAAAACTTCGGCATCCAAATCCGATGCGCCGAGACTGATTCTCAGGTAACTGATTCCAATGTTTTCTTTGTCGATAGCAAACAGTTCGGTCAAAAGTTCATGGCGTTTTGTCGCCGACATGTTGTTGATGTGAAAAGCACTTCCGCCGGTAAGTGTAAAACCAAAACCATCCATCTCCTGAAAGGTTTTTTCAGCAAGTAATTCAATGGTCGGGTTGTTGTTGTCTGGTGTACTTTGAGCTTTAATTTCCTGTTTGGCAAATAGTAACGATTTATCAGGGGTTGTCTGGTAAAGGATAATCTTCTCCTTATGTTTTTGATGAGGATTTATACAACTTGCTTTTTTCTGAAATCCGGCAAACAACAACAAAATCATCAGGAAATTCAATGCTTGTTTTTTACAAATCATATTCATAAGTTTAGATTAGTGTTGAAAAAATAGTTACATATAAAATATTGTCCCCAATTTCGAACCACATCGGCTGATCTGATTTATTTCTCCAGTTCTTTCCAAACCATAGCGCTTGCTCCTGTAATCGCTGCATCGCCGGGATTCAGTTTTGAAGGAAGAATTTCAATTTTGTTCTTATAAATCGACAGCAGGTTTTTTTCCATGCTGGCTTTTGTTGGACTGAACAGCAAATCGCCTGCTGCGGTTGGCCCGCCAAACAGAAAAATTGCCCGCGGACTCAGGTGATACACCGTGTTGGCCAGTCCCATTCCCAGCCATTCGCCTGTTTTTTCAAAAACTTCGAGTGCAATTTTATCACCCTTTTCGGCGGCCTCAAAAATCATTTTCGAATCGAGTTCGGCAAGTGATTTTTCAGACAGCAAACTTTCGGCGTTATCATGCTGTTTCAAAAGTTCAATGGCCGTATTTTTCATGCCCGGAGCTGAACAGTATGCTTCGAGGTGACCTGAAAAACCGCAGCTACAAAGTCTTCCACCGGGAATCAGCACTGAGTGACCAATTTCACCGGCCAACCCGTCGGCTCCAATAACCAGATCGCCGTTGGCAACAATGCCACTTCCAACACCAGTTCCGAGGGTAAACATCACAAAATCGCGCATTCCTTTTGCACCACCATACATCATTTCGCCCATGGCAGCTGCATTGGCATCGTTGGTTAAAACAATAACAGGCATTTCTGCGAAATGGCGACGAACCGAATCAACAACCGGCAATCTTCCTTTAAACGATAGATTGGTAGCAAAATCGATAGTTCCGGTGTGGTAATTTCCAATGGGAGCTCCAACACCGATTCCCATAACTTTCAGATTTTTAACCTGCTTATCAGCTTCGGAAATCAGTTTTTTAATGGTATCCGAAAGGTCGGCAATATATCGTTCAAAATCACAATGAGCAGGTGTCGGAATGCTGGTTTTCAATATCACTGTTCCATCCTGGTCAACAATGCCGATAACCGTGTTAGTTCCGCCAATATCGACACCAATTGCCACTTTCTTCTCCATTTATTTTTTTGTTTTTGCTGAATGGACGCAAATTTAAAAATATATTGCCAATCAGGCTGTATTCAAATCACCAGTTATGAATTGCAGTTATATTTTATTGAACTCCGGTTTAAATTATAAATTTGCAAATATGCAATGTATTGTAAAAACCATATTTAAATTGATTGGATGGGTGTTGCTGGTGCCGGTTTACATATACAAATATGCAATTTCTCCGTTTACGCCGGCATCGTGCCGTCACTACCCCACTTGCTCTGAATATGCGTTGCAGGCTGTAAAAATTCATGGACCATTTAAAGGATTCTGGCTTGCCACAAAACGGATTTCGCGCTGTCACCCCTGGGGAACTTCGGGTTACGACCCTGTTCCTCCAAAGGAAGTCAGCAGCGAACATAAACATGACTGTAAACATTGATAACACAATCTTAAAATTCATAATGAAAAATCTTATCCTGATTATTTCAATCGTGTTGATATTCGCCGGGTGCGGGCAAAAAAAAGCAACCGTTGAAAACTCAACAAAAAACATTACTGTAAGTATTCTGCCTCAAAAAAATTTTATCGAAAAAATTGCCGGAAACGATTTTACTGTAAATGTTCTTTTGCCGCCGGGAACCAGTCCCGCTGCCTATTCCTTATTACCATCGCAAATGGCCGAAATTGCAAAGACTGCAATTTGGTTCAGAATGGGTTATATCGGGTTCGAACTTTCGTGGAAAGACAAAATAATTGCTGCCAACCCAGCCATGAAAGTGGTTGATTTATCGGAAGGACTTGATTTGATTGCAGCTGGTAAAACAACAGAAGGCGAAAATACAATTCTGACAGGTGTTGACCCGCACATATGGATGTCGCCCACGCTGGTAAAGCAAATGGCAGCAAAAATGCTGTCCGCAATTTCGGATATCAATCCTGCCGAAAAAGAAAAATACGAGGCCAACTACAATGCCTTTATATCTGAAATTGATTCGCTTGATGCTGAAATTCGCAGCCAGCTTGCACCTTTTGCCGGAAAAAAAATTATTACATTTCACCCGAGCCTCTCCTATTTTGCCCGCGATTACGGAATTGAACAGCTTTCACTCGAATCGGGCAGTAAAGAACCCACCCCGCAACGCATGACTGAATTAATTGATTTGGCCAGACATGAAAACATTAAAGTAATTTATATTCAGGGCGAACTCGACCGTGAACACGCCAGGGTTTTTGCCGAAGAAACCGGTGGCGAAGTTGTTCAGGTGCATCCGCTCAATCCCGACTGGTCAGCCAATTTACGCGAAATGACACAAACAATTATCAGTAATTTTTAATGGAACCTTTGATTCATATCGAAAATATGACTGTTGGTTACGACAGGAAACCGGTTATTACCAACGTCAATCTCAAGATATTTGAAAATGATTTTATTGGTGTTATCGGCCCAAACGGAGGTGGAAAAACTTCGCTTTTAAAAGCAATTCTTGGGCTCATTCACCCTTTTGAAGGAAAAATAATTTTCAGAAGCGACATAAATCTTCAGAAAAAACCAATTGGCTATCTGCCGCAGGTAAAAAACATCGACCGCAGATTTCCCATCACAGTTTTCGATGTGGTAAAATCGGGGTTGATGATGAGCAACACAATAGAAACAAAAGAGAAAACAAAACAAAGAGTTAACGATTTGCTTGCCGAAACCGGGATAGTTGAAATCCGCAACAAAGCCATCGGCGAACTTTCAGGGGGACAAATGCAGCGGGTTTTTTTGTGCAGAGCCATCATCAGTAATCCGAAAATCCTGATTCTCGACGAACCCGATACTTTTGTTGACAACCGTTTTGAAGGCGAATTGTACCAGAAACTTGGAAAACTGAACGAAAATATGACCATCATCCTGGTATCGCATGATGTCGGAACCATTGCAGGGTATGTAAAAACCATTGCCTGTGTAAACGGCAGGTTGCATTATCATACCGACAATAAAATCACACAGGAGCAGCTTGACGAGTACAACTGTCCCATACAACTCATTTCTCACGGTAAAGTGCCTCACCGGGTTTTAAAAAATCACATTTTATGAACTCACCTGTCGATTTACTTCAATATGATTTTTTTGTAAAAGCCTTTCTTTCCGCGGTTTTTGCAAGCATTTCGTGTGGAATTATCGGTGGATATGTTGTGGCAAAACGCATTGTTTTTATCAGTGGCGGAATCACTCACGCATCGTTTGGTGGTATCGGACTGGCATTTTTTATGGGATTCAACCCTTTGCTGGGGGCGGTACTTTTTGCCATTTTATCGGCGCTCGGCATCCAGTTTTTTACAAAAGTTGCCGAAATCCGCGAAGATTCATCAATTGCAATCTGGTGGTCGCTCGGGATGGCGCTCGGGATAATTTTTGTTTTTCTTACACCCGGCTACACCCCAAACCTGATGAGTTATCTTTTTGGAAACATACTTACGGTAACCACCAGCGAACTTTGGTGGATGTTTTTGCTTGTTGCAGTTATTCTTGTAGTTTTTCTGGTATTCTTTAAACCTATATTATACATTGCTTTCGACGAGGAATTTGCCAAAACAGCCGGTCTGCCGGTTGCGCTTTTTAATTATGTTATCATCACACTCATTGCGCTCACGGTGGTGCTTAATATCAGAGTTGTAGGAATTATTCTTATACTTTCGCTGCTGACCATTCCGCAGGCTACGGCCAACCTCTTTACCAGCGATTTTAAAAAGTTACTCGTTCTTTCCACATTATTTGCATTTGCCGGCTCGGTTTCCGGGTTAATCATTTCGTGGATGCTTGATATTCCATCGGGTGCAGCCATTATTTTTACCCTGGTTATCGTTTTTGGTGTTTTAAAACTGGTTAAACATTTTGTGAGATGATTACCAAACGTGCAGCGCTTTTCTATACCTGCGAAAAATGTGGATTCAGGTTTTCAAATTTCGATTTGCCCCGAACCTGCAGCAACTGTTTTGCCTGCACCGGATGCGAAATTTATATTTGCCCGCAGTGTGAATCCGAAGTAGTTATAAAACCAATAAAACCTTTGAAGCGAACTGATTCTGTTTAGCTTTAAAAGCTCTTTCAAAGAATTTACTGAAGTCAAAAAAAAACTAAATACCCAAAGTTTNNCAGCTATGAATACAATAAGAAAAGACATTCCACCTCCCATTTACGTGGTTTCGGGTGGACGCGGAATGGCCGGCAACAATGTTGTTCAGGCGTTACTCATTCAGTATCCGAATAATAACATTCCGGTAATTATTGTTCCAAACGTTACAAACGAAGACGAGATTTTTGATGTGGTAACGCGGGCTAAAACTGATGGTGGAATTGTTGTACACACTATGGTGAACACCATTTTAAGAGATAAAATAATTCAATATTGTACCGAGTTTGGCGTCCGCGAGGTTGACCTGTTCGATAAACTTGCAAAATACCTCGACGAGGTTACAGAAACAAAACCGCTGATGTACCCCGGACTTTACCGCGAGTTAAACCACAAATATTTCGACAGGATTGAATCGATTGAATACACGCTCTCACACGACGATGGAATGAGCCCCGAAAGGCTTGAAAGTGCTGAAATAGTTTTAACCGGTGTTTCGCGGGCTGGTAAAACTCCGCTCAGCGTTTACCTTGCCATGTATGGCTGGAAAGTGGCAAATGTTCCGCTGGTGAATGGAATTGCACCGCCCGACGAACTTTTCAAAGTTGATCCTCAACGCGTTTTTGGCCTGCATATTTCTGTTTCTCAGCTGATTGCCCACCGCAAAAAACGATTATTGGGCTGGAATAATCATCAGGATGAGACTTATATTGACGAGCGCGCAGTTCGCGAAGAAATCAGAAATTCGATGTTTATTTTTGATAAAGGCGGGTTTACTGTAATTAATGTATCGAACAAACCTATTGAAAGCACTGCCAACGAAATTCTGAATATCATGTCGCAACGGTTTCCGTACGGAGGTAGGAAACTTGTTTCGCCATACACTGATGATGAAAAGGCCCCGGTTTAGTTCATTTGACAAATTTCCGGTTAACGCAAACCAAAATATAAAGCACAAAAAAACCGCCGGATACCAGCGGCTTTTGTAGCCCCACCGCGACTCGAACGCGAATTTGAAGTTTAGGAAACTTCCGTTCTATCCCTTGAACTATAGGGCCAGTTTTTACGGTTGCAAAAATAGGTAAAAACTTTTGCCGAGCAAACCCCTTGCGAAATAAGTTGCTGTGATGAATAACGGATATCAATTTTTTATACTTTTAAAAAGTTCATTCTTAAAACCAGCACAATGGCAAAAAATATGGGTCTGAAAAATTTAACCAGAACTTGTCTGGCTGCTTTTGCATATGAATCCATTGGTTTTTGGAGTACTTCAGGAAATTTTATATACAACATTCCACAAGAAACCCAGAAAAGGATGTTATTCATGTGCCTGAAAAACGAATGTGAAATTGCAATAAATCCACCATCCGCAATATGAAAAAAATTACATTACTGCCTTATTTAGTGCTGCTTGCAGGTATTTTACTTACTGAGTTAATAACCATCTCTTCTTTTACCGACTTAAAACTAATTAAACAGCAAGCTTTTGAAAATACTTGCCAGGATTATAAAAACAAAATCTTAAATCAGTTAAATGCTAACGCACAGGTTTTGTACAGCAGTGCAGCATATATCTCAAGCTCCGACAGTATAACCCGTGATGAATGGAAACTTTTCCAGTTTCAAAACAAATCGGTGAGCGAATTGCCCGGAATTCAGGGAATCGGTTTTATAAAAAAAATTCAGTCAGGACAACTGGATCAATTTGAAAAACTAATACAAAAAGAAGGTTTTCCTGATTTCAGGGTAAAACCTGAAGGTCCGCGCGAATTTTACACCTCGGTGTTATATATCGAACCATTTTCGGGCAGTAACCTGTTAGCTTTTGGTTTTGACGCATTTACCGAACCCGTGCGGAAAAAAGCAATGGTTTTAGCCGAAAGAAGCAATGCCGTTGTAATTTCCGATAAAGTTTTTCTGTTACAGGATTCCGTCAGCGAAAAATCACCTGGAACGATAATGTTTGTTCCTGTTTTTAAAAATTATTCATCTCCGGCGAATAATAATTCATCTCAATATCTTGCAGGGTGGGTTTTCAGTCCGTTCAGGATGAACGATTTAATTACAGGAATCACCGGTAAATGGAAAAATGAAAACCTGAACCTGACCATTTACGACAATGAAGGGATAAATCCCGGCTCAGTGTTGTTCAGCAGCGATTCGGTTTGCACGACAAATCAAACCAATCATTACTATTCGCTGGAAATGCCTTTGGTTTTTAACGGGAAAACATGGACTTTGCATTTCACAAAATATCAATCAACACCCGATTATTTTTCATTCAGGGTTGTTGCTGTCTTTTCAGCCGGAATTTTTATGAGCTTTTTGTTATTTATACTTGCCATCAACTGGCTGAAAATGAAAACTAAAAGCGATGAGATTTTTATACTGAACCAGGAACTTGAAAAATCTAACCTGAATAAAGACAGGTTTATCTCGGTGATGGCGCATGATTTACGAAGTCCCTTTAATACACTGTTGGGGTTTACCGATTTATTATATGATAAATTTGAACAACTGAATCAGAACGAGCAAAAAACCTACTCAAAATACATACATAATTCCGCGCACAGCATTTTCAGGTTGCTCGACGATTTACTCACCTGGGCACGGCTCGATACCGGCAAATTTCCGTTTCACCCCGCTAAAACGGACCTCAGCGAAATATGCAAAACTGTTATTGCCGATTATGCAATTGTTGCCATGAATAAAAAGATTCAGCTGGAAACTGAAAACATGAATGTCCCTCACATTGTTTATGCTGACAATATGATGCTGAAAACAATCCTCAGAAACCTTGTTGATAATGCAATAAAATTCTCGCCCGAAAACGGTATTGTGAAAATAAGGTTAACCCAGGCCGAGAATAAAATTACCATTTCGGTGAGCGACAGAGGGATTGGGATGACAGCCGAAGAAAAGGCAAAACTTTTCAATATTTCGACCATCAGCTCAAAACCCGGAACTGCCAACGAAAAGGGAACAGGAATGGGTTTAATACTTTGCAGCGACCTGGTAAAAAAACATAACGGTTCCATTTGGGTCGAAAGCGTTCAGGGTAGCGGAACCACTGTAAGTTTCAGTTTGCCGGTTGGTTAAATTATCTCCACGTAAATAATCTTGAAGGTTTTGTTTTCAAAGCGCCCATAAAATTCAAATAAAAAAATTTCGGTTACATTTGCCCATCATAAAAATGCTTTGCAGATGTTAGAGAAAATTAAGGCTTTACAAGAAGAAATTGAGAAAGCAGCAGCTTCAACAAAAGACGAAGTTGAAGAACTCAGGCTTAAATTTATCAGTAAAAAAGGGAGCATCAGCCAGTTGTTCGACGACTTTAAAAACGTTTCGCC
>DPCJ01000162.1:0-11095 GCA_003516705.1 Prolixibacteraceae bacterium
GGTACAACTGGTCGAATAACTGGTCGATTTTTACAGAAACCATCGACAACAACCTGGTGTATCAGTTTCATTATTATTGCTGGGGCAATCCCGACCATTTGAACGACATCAGTCAATACATCCGCGAACGCGAACGGCTGAATGCACCCGTTTGGGTGGGCGAAACAGGTGAGCGAAACCCGGCGATATATTTTGCAACCACGCAGTATTTCGAGAAAAACAACATCGGCTGGGCGTTCTGGCCATGGAAAAAAATCGACAANNAGAACTGCGATTTTCTTGAACACATTACACAGGCCATGTTGCGCCAGGTACCTGCTAAAATTTATGCTGTAAATTATGGACACGATGGAGAAGGAATTTCATACTCGGTAAACGATACTGCAAAAGCACAATTTTACCGTACAAACGAACCTGTTAAAACTGTTCTTATGCCAGAAGAACCGGAACAACGCCGCCGGAACCAGGAAATTGCCATTGTTTTAAATGAAGGCGAAAATACTTCATACACAGTTTTCGGAACCGATGAATTTCAGGCAACAGTAACAATTAAAGCAAAAGCAAATACTGCCAATTCAGCTTTTAAACTCACGATCAACGATTTGACAACTGAAATACAGGCTACCGACACAACCTGGAATGAATTTATTTTTGACAATGCGCAGGTGAAAACCGGAAAAAACATTTTAAAATCAGAAGTTACNNCTGAGGAGAAAGTTTGATTTTGCCTGTCATCAATTCAGGGCGGTTAAAATTCAAAAGATAATCATCGTAAAAACCCGGGTGTTTTTGTGGCAAAACAAATGGTTTACCCACTTTGCCAGTCGGCTCAACGTAAGCAATAAAAGTACGAGTATGCACACCATCGAGCCGACGGCTGCTGAAAATCAGCCACCTTCCGTTGGTTGACCATGAGTGATAACTTTCTGTTTCACTGCTGTTCAGTCCTTCAGGTTTAATAATTTGTTGTTTTTCAATATCGAAAAGATATATGTCGCTGGTTTTGTGGTGAATGGTAAAGTACCCGTAATTTGTCATGCAAAAAGCAATAAACCGCCCGTCGGGTGAGGTACGCGGGAAGGTGATACTTTGGCCTGTTTTGCCGGCTGAAATAACTGTATCGGCTTCACCCCAAACATTGTCATCCACATTATAAGGAATTTTCATCAGGCTGTAGCGGGTTATCATTCTTGCTGAATCGTCAACGGCTTCGGGAGCACTTATAAAATAAAGCGTTTTGCCGTCAGCCGACCATTCAGGCAGATTTTCACGGCTTCGTGTTGAGACAGCCGGAGTAGTTGTAATCTGATGACTTTCTGTGTCATAAACAATCAGATCAGAATATTTATCACTTACCTCGTTACTCTGATTTTTAAAAATGTGGAAATTTTGATTGATCTTGTTCACTGAAAAAGCAATGTGCCGGCCATTGGGATGCCAGTTTCCATAAGCAGCTGAAGCCAGTGTGTAATCGGTCTTGGTTTCAACTTTTTCGAGTTTACCATTATTATATATAACCGTTCCCGGGTATTTTGCCCTGATGTGAAACATCATTTTATCAGGATTATTCCGGCTGAAAGAATGACAATTGACACAAGCTCCACCCACTGATTTATTCTCAATAATCACTTCTTCTTCAAAATTCCCGAGGTTGCGCTGGTACAGCCCCATATCAAACCATAAAACATAAGCAGAGTTTATCAGCCGGTAGGCCAGATAGCTGTCAATCGTCTCATTGGCAACTTTATTTACAATTGGATTGAATCTTTTCCACTGGCCGCCGTTACTCACAAAAACTTCGGTTTTCACCTCTCCTCCCCGATTGTTATCAAGTATTTTTCGCCACTTTTTTTCATCTATTCCGATTGCAGGCGAATTTGATGAGATTGTCAGCGGTTTACTACCTGCACCAGTGATTTGCACAATATATTTGTCGCCTTTCTCTTCTATGCTGAAGTTCAGGGGTGCAATATTGGGCGGAATTGTTGCTCCTGAATAATCAGGTGAAATCACAGGAGTTCTGGATTCTGAAACTGCATTTTCAGGTAATTCGGGTCTGGAACATGAAAGCAGCACCATTGTAAAAAACTGCAGGAGAAACAGCTGATATAATTTGAATTTCATGTGTACAAAATATAAAAGTTACTGATTGGTTGTCGGTTATGCTTTGTCTCTTTTATCCACATTCTCACCCGATGTAACCTGCCTGACGGCAAGGCAGGCTCACATGTGGTTTGTTTAATTGTGTTTCCCAACAAATCGGGACAAGTCGTGTTTTTCTGCAAACAGGTTCGTTTCATTTTGTTTCTGAATTAATAGTTTGCTTCTGAGGGACGGGTTTCAACCTGCACTTTTGTTACTAACGGACTGGAAAACAAAACATAATACCAGTAAGATTCCCTGAATGCTTCGGTTGCCTGTCTGGCTTTCTGTTTGTCACCTTTTGCACTTTGCATAAGTTTTGCAAAATCGTTGAATCGCTCCTTTGTGTTGGCAGAAAGACTGAAACTTTTCAGGAACTCGTTATCAGGACGTTGTGAGAGAAACAGAATCACCGCTTCCTCAATTACCAAAGGTAATTTCTTATAACCCGCTTTTGGAAAATATTCCATGTGTTTGGAAAACGCAGCCAAATCGTGCTCCATCAGGTCGAACGCAATTAAATAATCGAAAGCCTTTTTGTTACCCGGATTTTTTTCAAGCAAACCAACCAGTTTATCACGAGGTGTGAGAAAAATTCCTTCGGGTTTATTTGATAGTTTTCTTTTTTCAGCAATAATTGGGTTACCAGCAGCAGTCTCCGGGTTTTCAATCAAAGGCATCATTTCGTTTATCCATTTTTCCCCGTTTGGATTTGCCATTAAAACATTTCCAAATGTTTTGGCTGAATTATAGTTTTCCAGAATTATGCTGTTAATTGTTAATCGCGACAAAACCCTTGGACTAAAATGCATCAATGTTTGAGCTTCAAAAGCAAATCGTTGCGATTCATCTATATTTCCAAGGTCGAAGTACAAATCACTGCTGGCAAGAGCAACTTCTGAAGTAAATGGTTTGTCCAGAAATAAACCCTGTATCCCCAATAATTGAGGGTAATTAAAAAGTTTATCAAGCATTTCATTTTTGTACGAAATCGCCCGGTTGTACTGAAAGTTGATCATTCTGTCATAGTCATCCACCTGCCCGGTCAATTCAATAACTTTATCCCATTCCCCCATATGAGCGTAGTAATCAATCTCGGCTTTAATTTTACTTTGTGGCTTATATACAAGAAACCAGATTGAAGTAAAACCAATCACAATCAAAACAACTGGTAAGAATTGCAGAATTTTCTTTTTGTGATTTATACTTTTTAAACCCGTAAATTTTGAACTGACGATTGAAATAAGAATTATCAACGGAATAATAAAATAGGTGGCTTTAAAAAAAATGGACTGATTATACCTCAACATTGGTGCAACATCGGGTGTTGCTTTTAAAAATGCCTGTTCGATAGAAACAGAAAAAACAAATTTGTAAAAAAGAACTGGTATAAAAAACGAAAACAGAGCAAGCGTCGAAATCACAAACAGCTGAATCTTTCGTGGCTTTGTCAAAGCTAAAAGTGATGAAGAAATAATGTAAACCAGAAAGTAAGTACCACCACTGATGTAATATAAAATAATGGCGGACAGCAGAATAAAAACAGACTTCACTTTTTCGGAATGTCTGAAAAATTGCTCCGAATACAAAAACAATAATACAATAGTAAAATTAAGTATGACAGAGAAATAGAATCGATAATCGATTAACAATGCAACCATCGCAATTGGGAAAATGCAAATAAGAATTGAATTAATGAGTACATTCTTTGATATTGAAACAGATATTTTCCACAGAAAAAAAAGAGAAACGGTTAGTGCAGCAATAATAATAAGGCTGCCAAAAACTCTTGAGGTGAAAAACTGCGAAAGTAAAAGCGCAAAATATTCCACAGTACCTCCGGCAAATCCCAAATAGTATTTCAAAAAGCCTGAATCTGAAAGCCAGGCTATTTGCTGGATATGATAATGCAATTCAGGATTAAGAAAGTAAATAAAAACAGCGGAAAACAGAATGCTGGAAATAATAGTTATAAATTCAGGTTTAAGCTTCTTGCTCATGTTATATTTATTAACTTTTAAATGCAAACTTCTGCAAATTTAAACTTCTTTTCATGTGAATATTAATTCTGATAATTGAGGTGGTACTTAAAAAATGACGTTCAGAATGGACCAGAACGGCAACTGAATGTGATTGAAATCAATTTAAATCAGCTTATTTGCATCAGATTCAACGCTTTAAAAAAGTTAATAAATATTAAAATTTAACTTTTTCGTTTTAAGAATTCTAATAAATTTGGATGTTTTTGAAATTCTAAAGATTATGAATAAACCGATAAAACTTTTACTGGCTGCTATTGTAGTGGTTAGTCTATTGGGGATAACAGGATGCGTAGATCACCAGGAACGTTTTGAAGAGCCCCCGTGGCTTGGTGGTTCAAGTATCGAAACCCTTCAGGAAAGAGGTAATTATACCATCTTTTTGAAACTCATGGAAAAGGCCAATTACACCGAACCTATTTCCAAGCAACTCTTTACACTTTTTGTGCCTGATGATGAGGCATTTGAAAAGTATTTCCAAACGATTGGCAAGAATTCGGTTGACGATCTTTCAAAGGAAGAAGCTGTGTCGCTTTTTACCTTGCATGTATTGCGCAATCCGAGATCAAGGGATCAATTGGTATATGAATATGCATGGGCTGAAGAACAAGGACCTCATAATCAGCAAACCGCTGGAGGAGGTTATGTTTATGTACCACAAGGTGAATATGCTTCACTTTTCCACAGAAAGCCAACGCCAAGTACATCAACTCCTTACCCTGAAAAAGTACTTTATTCGCCACCGGCGATGGTTGGACAAGAATTATTGATGTACACAGGTGTTAAAAACGTCCCGCTTTTTACCGAAGAATTTTTTCGTGATTTTGGAGGCGCTGCTGATGGGTCAGACTATCTGGCAATGTTCCCTGGAAGTACCTGGAAAAAAGATTATACTCCAGATTTAAAAGGGATGAACTGGCACAATGCACAGGTTCTGACAAATATACCCGATCCGGAACAACCCGAGAAAAAGGAACTTGAAGTTCGTACAGCAAGTGGATTTATCTATTTTGTTGACAGGGTGGTAGGTCCGATGCCAAGTATTGAAGAGTATATGAGGGCAAATCCTGACAAATACGGTTTGTATTATGATATTCTTCAGCGTTTTGCACAATACGGAAATACAAAAGTTGACGAACAAAACCGGGTATTATATCGGAAGAGCTATGACGAAGTTTTTGATCTTGCACACGAAAGAGGACCTTCGACAAACGAGGCTGTTCCGCCACAAAATATGTGGACAGCATTTTTGCCAACCAACGATGCACTGCAAAATTATCTTGACAACACTGTTCTTAAATATTATTCATCTATTGATGAAATTCCACGTGTTACATTGTTTTACATTCTACAAACCCAGCTGTCAAGTAGAATGGTTACTATTTCGAACCTCAAAAAGGGCTACTTCAACTCTTTTGGCGATGCGATGAACATTCCGATGTCTGATATTGGACAAGGGTTTATGTGTAGCAATGGAGTGGTATATGAATCGAAAAAAGTACTTGAACCAAACGTGTTTACCTGTGTACCGGGGTTGTTATTTATCGATAAAAACTACTCAACACTTCTCTACGTATTGAGAGAAACTGACATGTTAAATACACTTTCCAATCCTGATTCTCATGTTACCCTCTTTGCTTCAACTAATGAACAATTGGAAGCCTATGGTATAAGGTATAATGCCACTAATAATATTGTTGAATTCAGAAGTCCGGTAAATGGGAACTGGAGTCCGATGAACGCAACTGAGCTGACAATTTTTGCACAGGATCAGATACACAAAGGAACTATTGACAATTTTAGCGGAGAAGATAATTTCGTTGAAGTTTCATCTGGTAATTATGTCAGGTATGGCGATAACAAAATTGCCGGTTCCGAAAACGATTTCAATGGACAGGCAGCTAATGTTGAAGAAATAATCGAAAACGAAAGAAATGGGTACCTCATCAAAGTGGACAGACCTGTGACATCAAGACTGGTTATGGGCGACTATATTTTTAATGACCCTGATGTGTCAGAATTTAAACAGCTTTTATTAGATGCAAAACTACTGAGAAAAGCGCAGGTTACTGAAACAAAAGAAATCTATTACAATCTGGCATTTTTGGCGGCTGACAAGTTGTGGACAGGATTCATTCCAACTAATGCAGCCATGCAGAAAGCAAGAGAAGAAGGAATAATCCCGGCGAAATTTCCCACTTCAACCGGAGGCAAAGATTCTATCAACAGCTTTATCATGTATCACTTCCTTAAAGGTAATGTGGTATTTGATGATGGTAATAAATCCGGCACTTTTAATACCAACAGAACTTACAAAAGCGACGACGGTAAAACTACATTATACTCCACAATGGCTATAACAAATGAACCTAAAAATCTTTCTATTTTCGATGCTTCGGAACAGACAGTAGTGCTTGACCATGCCAAAGCCAATATACTGGTAAGAAAAGGTGTTTGTCATAAAATTGACACTGTTTTAAAGTATTATAAATAGTATAAAGCCTAACCTGATCTAAAATGAAAAAAGTATTATTATTAACAGGGCTTATTATTTGCCTATTTTCAGGAATTAACAATGCACAGGGTCAGTCCGCAATTATTAAGGGGAAAGTAATTGATGCCACTACCAACGAAACGCTTCTGGCAGTAAACATTGTTGAAATTGATAAAAACGGCAGGAACATCAGTGGAACTGTATCTGACATTAATGGTAACTACGTTTTAAAAGTTACCGATGTAAAAAACCAGGTACAGGTTTCATTTATCGGTTATAAAAAGCAGACCTTTTCCATCAATGGCCGTACTACAATCGACATTAAACTTGAAACTGAATCAATAGCCGTTGGAGATGTTGTGGTTACCGGGACAAAAATGGGCAACGACGGGATTGTGAATGTTCGCGACCGTGCAACTGCCGTAACCCGACTTGAATTAAAGGGAATGGAAAGCGTAATGTCAACTTCGGTTGAAGATATGTTACAAGGACGACTTGGAAACGTTGATATTTCATCGGTTTCGGGTGACCCCGGTGCTGGCTTGAATATCAGAATCCGTGGTACAGCTTCATTAAATGCACGAAACCAGCCATTAATTGTTATCAACGGTATTCCTTATGATGCAAACATTGATGATGCTTTCGACTTTGCAAGTGCTGATATTGAAAAGTTTGGTAACCTTATCGACGTTTCGCCTGAAGACATTGAATCAATTGAAGTTCTGAAGGATGCTGCATCTACTGCTGTTTGGGGTTCACGTGCATCGAATGGTGTATTAATGATTAAAACCAAACGTGGTACAAAATCAAAACCTATATTCGAATATACATTTAAATCGACTGTAGCCCAGGAACCTGATCCGATACCAATGCTCGACGGCGCCGGTTATGCAAGACTTATCACAGAAGAACATTACAATGTGGATCGCAACGAATTCTACAGTGATGAAATTGCATTCGACCCGGAATGGGAAGAATACCACAATTATTCGCAAAACACCAACTGGGTAAAAGAAATCACTCAGATTGCAATTACCCAGCAACACGACTTCTCGGTACGGGGAGGGGGTGAAAAATCGCGTTACAACATGTCGATGGGATATTTCGACGAAGGAGGTACAACCATTGGTAATAACCTTCAAAAGTTAAATCTGCGCAGTTCGCTCGACTATGATTTATCTTCAAAGCTGCAATTCAAATCCGACATCATGTTTACCCGGTATAACCAGGACAATACTTACGATGTTGAGGATTCTGAATTTGGCGGCTATAAAACTGTAAGGGCAGTTGCCTATCGTAAAATGCCTAACCTTTCGGTCTATGAAAGAGATACTCTGAATAATGTTTACGAAGACACCTATTTTACACCTGCTTCCACTTTGCAGGGAAATGCACGTGAATATTATAACCCGGTTGCTTTTGCAAATCTGGCAACCCAGAAGAGATTCAAAGACAATGCCCGTGCGTTGTTCAGCGCTAAATATTCAATTTCGCCAACACTTACATGGGACGGAACAATAACACTCGACCTTTTCGACCAGAAAATTTCGAAATTTCTTCCTTACAAAGCAATCGGATACGATTACAACAACGATATTACAAACCATTCGGTAAACGAATTCTCAAAAAAGAGTTCAATCTTTACCATCAATAAGTTAGTTTATCGTCCGGATTTAGGTGAAGATCACGATTTGTTATTTATGGGGCAGGTTGACAGTGAAGAGTCCCGCTCAAGATGGTATAAAACTGAATCGAGCAACTCTGCATCGCCTTATCTTACAGAACCTGTTAACGATAAACATCTTGTGTATTTTGGTGCCAGCTATACTGAGTACCGTTCTCTTGGTTTTTATGGTACAAGCAGTTACAAGTGGCGCGATAAATACAGTATTATGGTAGGTGCCAAGTATGAAGGCAATTCAAAATTCAGCCAAGAAAGCCGGTGGGGTTTATTCCCTACAGTAGCAGGATTCTGGCGTGTTTCGGGTGAAGAATGGATGAAAAGTGTCACATGGATTGATGACCTGAAAATCAGGGGCAGCTGGGGTCAGAGTGGTAATTCCCCAAATGGAAACTATTTATACTACAACACCTATAACGCCGGATCATCATTTTCTTACATGGATATGCAGGGCGTTCAACCCAATGGTATTGAACTTACAAGTCTTGCATGGGAAACCATCGATCAGTTAAACCCGGGGATTACCTTTGTTGGATTACAGAGCCGGTTAAATATTGAGTTTGATTATTACCGTAAAAAAACGTTGAATCTATACCTCCAAAACTCTGGAATACCTGATCATACTGGTTTTAGCAGCATTGACCGCAACGATGGTGAAATGGAAAACCGTGGTTATGAATTTATGGTTGACTATACTGTAATCCGTAAAAAAGATTTTAATTTAAATTTCAACCTGAATATTTCGAGCAACACGAACAAAGTATTGCGTTTGCCTGAAAACTACAGCCTTGAGTATGGGAACATGCTTGAGAATGGTAACTATAAAATAAGTGTTACTCCAGGTGAGGCATTGGGTGGATTCTTCGGATATGAATACCTTGGTGTTTATAAATCGGATGATGATGCAATTGTTAAAGATAAAGACGGTAACCCGGTTTATGGTTTAAATTCCGATATCCCAATGAAAATGATCATGGGAGGTCCCTCAGGATACACATTTGAAGGTGGCGATGCCATTTACAAAGACCAAAACTATGATGGTAAAATTGATGAACTCGACCTTGTTTATTTAGGTGACCTTAATCCAAAATTAATGGGTGGAACAGGATTCCGTATTCAATACAAAGGCTTTACAATGAACACTTTCTTCTATTTCAAGGTAGGGCAGGAAATTATCAACCAAACAAGGATGGATACCGAAAAAATGTATAACTACGATAACCAGAGTTTGGCTACCAACTGGCGCTGGAGACGTGAAGGTGATATTACCGACATGCCAAGGGCCTTATACAATACAGGGTATAACTGGTTGGGTTCTGACCGCTTTGTTGAAGACGGATCTCACATTCGTTTAAAAACTGTATCGCTTACTTATCAGGTAAGACCAGCAGTTTGCCAAAGGTTAAAAGTTTCAGATTTGAAATTCTTTGCTACCGCCTATAACCTGTACACCTGGACAAATTACTCGGGTCAGGACCCAGATGTGGCTCCACCGTCAAGACCTGATTCTTTACCTAAAGACTACAGCAAAACTCCTCCGAGTAAGAAATTCATGTTTGGTATTAACCTTATTTTCTAACAATTAAACAGTATTTCAATGAGAAAGCTCATCATAAACAGCCCGGTAATAATTGCAGCACTTCTTGTAATCGTCGGGATTACATCGTGTGAGGATTATTTGACCGTTGAACCGGAAACCGATCTTATAAAAGAAAAGTTCTGGACGAAAACCGCTGATGTTAACAGTGCGCTCGGAGCAACTTACAATGCGCTGCGTGAAGCTAGTCTTCAGTCGTTAATATTTGGAGAAGTACGTGCCGACATGGTGGATTTTACAGGAGCTGCTTTTTCCAGCTATGCCAACATCGGGGCAAGTAATATTAGTCCTACAAACTCGGTGGTAAACTGGAAAGCTTATTATAAGGCCATCAACCTTGCCAATACTTTAATGTTTTACGATGACCAGGTTTTTGAGAAAGACAAAACCTTCACACAGGACATGAAAGATGCGGTTGAGGCAGAAGCACTTTTTATCAGGGCACTCTCCTATTTCTACCTCGTCCGCCTTTGGAAAGATGTGCCGCTGGTTACTGTTGCATCCATATCAGACACTACCGATTTGTACATATCTAAAAGCCCTGAAAATAAAGTAATTCAACAAATCATTGCAGACTTGTTAAAAGCCAAAGACATGGCTTATACCACTGAATTCAAGGGGACTGATTATTTCTATGGGCGTGCCAATAAATATTCAATTATGGCACTTTTAGCCGATGTTTATCTGTGGAACGAACAATACCAGAAAGCATACGATTACTGCAATGAAATTATCAACTCCGGACATTATGGTTTGGAAGGCACCGAAACGTTCTTCAATATTTATTATCCAGGCAATTCTCCAGTCGAAAGTATTATTGAAATTCAATACGATGATGACCTTGAAAGCCAGGAAAACCCTATTTATAATAATCTGGTTACATTACCAAGTGGAGGTGGTGCCGCAATGAATTCAAATACTGTGGAACGCTTATTTGATAGGGAAGATGCCCGCCGGTTTATGGGAAAAGGCGCTCCCTGGAAATACAGTGGAAAGGATGCATTTGGTTTAGTATCGCGTTCATCAACTGAAAGAGATGCCAACTGGAATATCTACCGGTATGCCGACATTCTGCTTATGAAAGCTGAAGCAGCCATTGAGTTAGATAAATTTGATGAAGCAAATAGTCTTATTGGTGAAAC
>DPCJ01000162.1:11119-15881 GCA_003516705.1 Prolixibacteraceae bacterium
GAGCGCGAACTGATATATAACCAGAATTTGGTTCAAAATCCTTATTACGACAGGTAACTTTTAAAATGAGATTATTATGAAAAACATAATTTGGCAAATATTAAAAAAGGGCAGTGTAACCATGTTACTCGTTGCTGCTATATTTGGTTGTGTGGAAGAACCGGTGATATGGAAGGTGGATTCTGAACAACTTGTAATTTCTGAGTATGTTGAGAGTGAAGATAACGCAGAAGAATTTTCGGAGTTTGCAAAGATTCTGGAAGCCACTGGAATGAACAGTCTTCTTGCCGTTCGTGGTCCGTTTACACTATTTCTCCCATCGAATAAACAACTCCAGGAGTATTACGCACTGAAAGGCGTAAATTCATACACTGATTTCAGCAATGAATTTTTGACTGATCTTGTGAAAAATCATGTTATCGGTGCACGCATTGAAACCGGGGATATTGGGTTAGGCGCAATCAGAGAAGTAAATGCATTGGGCGACTACATAGTTACTGAATTTGAAGGGTCTGATATTATTCTGAACAAAGACAGTAAGATTATTAAAAGAGACATTTTTGCTTCGAATGGGGTAATTCACCACATCGGGAAAGTTCTCGACCCTGTAACCAAAAGTGTATTTGAGGTACTCGAAAGCAACCCATCGTATTCAATTTTTACTGAAGGGTTGCGACGTACAGGACTAAAAGATACCTTACAAACCATCGATTTCCCATTTGGAAAGAAAATGGCTCGCACACGGTTTACAATTCTCGCTGTGGCCGACACTACATTTCAACGATTTGGAATCAATAACATTGACGAACTTATCGCCATGCATACCACTGCTCTGGATAGTTTGACCTATGTACAAAATCCATTCTACAGATATATTGAATACCACGTTTTGGCAGAAACATATTATCTGAGTGATTTAACCACAAAACTATATCCGATTTTATCGTTTGATAATTATGTGTCAATGACCATTACNNGCAGAGCAATATCCCTGGAAAAAACGGAACAATACATACAGTTGCCGGTCTTTTATCAGTGGTTGACCCAAAACCGCAAACAGTCCTTTGGGAAACTACCGACCATTTCGATTTGAAACAAGGCGATTATTACGATAAATATTATGCCCGTTGGTTCGATGGACAAAACACCTTCAAAAATATTAAATGGGAAGGTGACTATCTGTTGTATTATTTCAAGGACCATGACACAGGAAAAGTACTGAATGATGACTGTTTAAGCATGAGTGGTTGGTGGTGGTGCCAGGTTACAACTCCCAAAATTATGAAAGGCAAATATAAATTAACCTCAAATTTATGGAGTGGACAAATCAACTATGCTGTTTATGTTGATGGCGTAAACACAGCTATGATTAAAAGTTCAGATCCGGCAGAAAGTACCAGCTGGGGTGAATTTGACTGGACAGAAACCCAACCCCACACCATAAAAGTTGTGGCAACAAGCCCGGGCTTGTTATTCTGGGATACACTAATTTTTACACCTATCCAATAATTCAACCTGTTAAATCATTTAATACAGTTTTGAAATGACAAAAAGATATATACAATCAACCTGCCTATCGCTGGTAACCTTGTTTCTTGTTTTGGTTGCCGCTCAACCGCTATTGGCTCAAACATCCGAAATTAGTATAACGGGTGTTGTCTCCGAATCGGGAACCGGACTACCGCTGAAACAAGTTACAGTTTCGGTTGCTTCAACCGGAACCACAGCCGACACTGACGAAAACGGAGCTTTTTCAATTGCCGTTCCTGATCTGGAAGCCGAACTTACGGTTTATCTTCCTGGTTACACCAAACGCAGCATTTACCTTAATGGTCGTAAAAATGTTTCTGTTTCACTGTTAGCGGAAGGTGCAAAATCTTTCGACAATGTGTACAACACTCCAAATGGACCACTTTCGATAAAAGATGCTGTGTATGGCTTAACCTCATTATTGGCTAATGAATATGGCTATTCACAAGCGACTTCATTCGATCAGAAACTTCAGGGGAAAGTACCCGGAATGTCGGTAATTCAACAATCGGGAATGCCCGGTCACCGCACATATATGAACATTCGCGGATTCTCTTCACTTTATGCTCAAAATGAACCATTATTGATTATTGATGGTATGATTCATGATTATGCTTATGCCGACCAGAGTTTGATGGAAGGTTTTTCCATAAACCCGTTGGATGTGGTTGATATCGATGATATCTCTGATATCTCCGTCCTTAAAAACGGCAATTCATATCTTGGTGCTTCAGGAACAAATGGCGTAATTAATATCAATACCGAGCAGAAAGCTGANNTGACTATTACAAGTATAATAACAATACAAACTGGCAGGATGAAACATACTCACCTGCTGTTGTTTCTAAATTTCACTTCTTCCTGAAAGGGGGCGATGATATTGCAACATACAACATTTCAACCGGTTACCTGAAACATGCAGGAATAACTGATAATTCAACTTACACAAGGTATAACCTCAGAATTAACGGAAAAATCAATATCACCGATAAATTCTCGATTATTCCGAATGCAAAATTATCATTAGCCGATAGTAAGTTGCCGAATCAGGGACCCAGCGCCTGGAAAAATGCAATTTTGTCATCGGTTTTAAAACCAGGTATTATGGCTCCATATACCCGTGATGCTGCTACAGGATTAACACTCGATTATCTCGACGATGTAGGCAATGTATTTGATGTCAGTAACCCAAGTGCAATTACTGAAAATGCTTCAGGAGCGAACCGGAACTATCACTTCCTGAGCTCGGTTACCGCGCAATACCGGTTTAATGAGCATTTTACTGCATCAACGCTTGTAGGTATTAATTTTAATAATGCACGCGAAAACATATTCCTCCCCGATATTGGTATTGTTCAGGTTGATTCAGCTTACAACAGTCCGGGTGATTTTATATATGAATTTCGTTCCACACAGAATAATACAAATCTTACCTATACAAATAAAACCGCATCAGGGCATTCAATGGTTGTTGTTGCCGGATTGCGATACATGCAAAACAGCTACAAACACAACAAGAGTTTAGACCTGAATACCCCTTCTGATGAATTTAAAAGTCTCGGTAAAGGATCTCAATATACTTTCCTTCGTTCAACAACCGGCGATAATCGTGGATTGAAATGGGTTTCGTATTACGGTGATTTTAACTACAGCTTCAGAAACAAATATTTTCTGAATGCCAATGTTTCATATGATGGTAATTCGGCTACCAACGATGCTAANNTCAAAATTATACTATACCGACCGCAGATTGGGCAACAGCGGAGTACTTACCCGCGAAGTAATACCCAATGAAAATATGGAACTTGAAAAGAAATCAACCATAAATGCAGGAATTGATGTTTCGCTTGCAAAACAGGCAGTTAACCTGCACTTCGATTTCTTTAAATCAAATGTCAATAACCTTATTATCAGTCAGGAATTACCTGCCACTTATGGTTACACCAATTATTTCGATAATGGTGGTAAAATTGAAAGTACCGGCTTTGAGTTTTCAGCTGATACACGTTTCCAGTTTGGCAATCTTGTGTGGACATTAGGTGGTTCGATAAGCAAACAATTAACTACTGTTAAGGAGCTTACATTTATCAATCCGAACACAAGCTATATCATTACCTCGGTTGAAGGTGCTCAGTATAAAACATCTGTTGATAACGCAGTAAACAATTTTTACGGGTATAAAACCGACGGTTTGGTTTCAAGCGCTGATGCCGGAAAAGTGATTGGCCCCAATGGATTGCCAATGCGTGAAGGCGATATTAAATACATTGATAATGGCAATAATGTTATTGATGAAGAAGACAAAGATATTATTGGTGATCCGAATGCCGACTTCTTTGGCGGTATTTACACCTCTTTTGTTTACAATCGTTTTAGCTTATCTGCCGTATTCAACTACTCAGTCGGAAACGATGTGTACAATTACGTAAGATATAAAACCGAATCGATGAGTGCATATGCCAACCAATCGACCACCGTACTTGACCACTGGACACCAACCAATACGGGTGCAGCTTTACCAAGAATTTCGTATGGCGACCCAACAGGGAATACAGCTTTCTCTGACCGTTGGATAGAAGATGGGTCGTATGTAAGGTTAGGACAATTAACGCTGAACTACCAGTTACCACAAATCAAAGGTTTTATCAAAGGAATTGGCATTTATGCCACTGCCACCAACTTGTTTACCTTTAGTAACTATTCAGGGTACGATCCTGATTTTTCTTACGTTAACAGTCCGTTCTATATGGGTATCGACTATGGGAAAATGCCACAAACGAAATCGTTTATTATGGGCTTAAAATTAGATTTATAACAGGCAAAACTTAGATAAAATGAAAAAGATAACACGAATATCACCTTTCGTTCTGGCAATTTTCAGTGTATTACTGATTGCAGGGTATGGATGTAAAGATGACTTCTTTAACGAAACCTCCGGCGACCGGATTACGCCTGATCAACACTATCAATCGCTGATTGACGCTAATGTTTCGTTACAGGGAGCGTTAGCTCCGTTACAGGATGCAATGCCAAAAATTATCATGTACGACGGATTAAGGTCGGATATGATGGAGATTACACCTAATGCAAATTCATACCTGAGAGATTTAAATTATCAGATCCTGTCAAAAGGAAATCCATTGACAGACCCCTCTGATCTTTATAAAGTGATTATTAATGTAAACGAAGTACTTGCCAATATTGATGTAATTGAGGAGAGAGACCGGACTTA
>DPCJ01000114.1 GCA_003516705.1 Prolixibacteraceae bacterium
GAATATTGAAGGAGTTTATTGATTGAGTTTGATATTTCTTCTTAAAAACAGAAAAACCCACAGATGCAATCTGCAGGTTTTTACTATGATGAAAATGTATTTACATCTTTGAAGATCAGGTTAATCCCATTTGTAAACAATTGAATTGATGTTCATACCTGCGCCAACGGAACAAAGCACAATATAATCGCCTTTTTCAACGCGGTGGCCGTTCATCTTCTGTTTGACAACAAGGTCGAGCAATGTAGGTACGGTAGCTGTAGAAGAGTTGCCTAATTTGCTGATACTCATTGGCATAATTTCCATTACATCACCCGATTCGCCATATAATTTGTACACATTGTTGAGAATCACTTCGTCCATTTTTTCGTTGGCCTGATGAATAAACACCTTTTTAATATCGGTGAGGTGGAGTCCGGCCATGTCGAGGCTTTCTTTTACTACCTGCGGCACAGTGCTGATAGCATAAACATACAATTTGTGCCCTGTCATTTTAACAAACTGGTCGTTGCCTTTAAAATCGGGGTTATTCGAACCGCCAAGCATGAGGAGCGAGGCATGTTGAGCGGAATCGGAGCGGCTTGCATGAGAAATGATTCCTGTTGGCACGTCACTTTCAACGGCTTCAACAATGGTTGCACCAGCGCCGTCGGCATAAATCATTGAGTCGCGGTCGTGTGGGTCGGAGATTCGCGAAAGCACATCGGCGCCCACAACTACGCCTCGTTTCATAAAACCGCTTTTCAGGTATGCATCGGCAATAATCATTCCCTGGGTCCAGCCGGGACAACCTGAAATTACATCGTGGCAAATACACGCAGGGTTTTTAATGCCGAGTTTCATTTTTACTTTGTTCGACAAGGCCGGGAGCGCGTCCATGCGCACATTTCCCTCACGGATATCTCCAAAATTATGGCAAACAATAATAAATTCGAGGCTTTCCATTGAAACCCCTGACGATTCACAGGCATCAGTAACAGCATAGGCTGCAATGTCCGAAGTTACTTGTCCATCGGCAACATAACGACGTTCGGCAATGTTTGTGATTTCATAAAATTTCTGAATAATTTCCTCGTTGCTCTTTTCTACTTTTTTCTTCGAGGCTTCGTAAAACTCGTGATTTAAAAAGAAATCATTCTTAACAACAACCGGCGGAAGATAGCTTCCGGTTCCAATAATCCGTGTATATTTTTNNCGGTGGCCAAAAATAAAGTAATCAATCTGTTCGTGCTGTAAAAATTCGGTGGCAAAGCGGAACATTCCTTCATTTTTAACTTTAAATTCTTTTTCAAAACCCATTTTCGAAGTACGGCTTTTTTTCGACCACTGATGTGCAACATGTAGTGCAAAATTGGGATGTAACCTTGAAAACCACCATTGCAGCCTGCTGTTGGTGAATATCTTTTTCAGCCTGATATATCCTGTATCTGTGGCATCAAGTCCATCTCCATGCGCGAGGAAGAATTTTTTTCCATTCAGCGTTGTGATAAACTCATTTTTGTGAAGTATTACTCCTGTTTCGGCAGGTAAGTAATCAAAAACCCACAAGTCATGGTTGCCAGTGAAAAAATGAACAGGAATTCCGCGGTCGGTAAGATTGGCAATCCGGCCCAGAATGCGGGTAAATCCGCGTGGTACTACTTTTTTGTATTCCCACCAAAAATCAAAGATGTCGCCCAGCAGGTACAATTCGCTCACATCGTTTGCAATTTCGTCGAGCCAGCGTGCAAACAGCAGTTCACGTTCGTGGTTGTTATCCAGTGCCGGTGCGCCCAGGTGCACGTCGGAAACAAAATATATTTTTTCTTTTGCTGACAAAACCCGATTTTAAATGCTGAGTGATAAAACGTTTTTACTTCTTTAATACGGTTGACAGCGCTTTGTCGAGTGCAGGGCCGGTGAGGTTTTTTGCAACAATAGCTCCATCGCGGTCAAGGAGGTAATTGTACGGAATTGACTGGATATTATAGCTGAGTGCTGCATCGTTGCTGCCATTCAGGTCACCAACGTTTATCCATTTCAACCCATCGGTATCAATGGCGTCGAGCCATTCGCTACGGCTGTTGCCCACATTCACCTGGTAAATTTCAAATCCTTTTGCATGATATTTTGCATATGCATCAACAAGCAGCGGATTTAAAAGCCTTGAACCGGCATCTTCAGCAGCCCAGAAATGAAGCAAAACAACTTTACCGCGTAACGACGAAAGTGCAACTTTGCGGTTGTTGATATCGGGCAAAATAATTTCGGGACTGTTAATGCCTTGTTCGGCAACAAGTTGTTTCATTTCCGCAGCTTTCTGTTCACGCAGGTATTGTAATGTGTTTTCGTACAGTGCTTTAACCATCATCGAATTTGGATAAATGGCGTTGAGCGCCGAGGCTGCAGTACGCATGGTTTGCAGGTCTTTTATTACATAACTGCCGTCTTTATATTTTTGGTATAGTGCAAAAACACTGGCCATTGAGAATGGGTTTTTCAGTACAAAGTTAACCGAATACAGGTTCTGGTCGTCGATGATTTTTGTGTATTCCTGATTCCAGCGTGCTTTCAGCAGTTCATAATCAGGATTTCCCTGCGAAAGGGTGTTTAGCGATCGCAACGAATCAAGTTTGTACTCCGTGCGGTTTAATGTTTCAGTCAACTCTTTTATCTGTATTGAACCCAGAGAACCTTCAACCAAATATTCCTTACCGAAATTGGCTGCGTCAGCTTCAATATAAACCTGGTCAACCGAATCGACAAGCAANNCCATTGTCGTCAATTTTAACTTTTGCAACCGGTTTTACAGTCGAAAGCTGTAGTTCTTCAAGGTAAATGGTATCACCACCAGCATGAGTTATTTTCCCTTTTATTGTAAACTGATTCTCTTTTTTACAACCCCCGGCAACTACCAGCGCTGCCAAAAGAAAAAATATCATTCGCCTGAAAATCATACTGTAAATTTTTAGAGGCGGTAAAATTAACATTTTCCTGTACAACAAAAACTGTAACACAGAAAATAACAAAAATTAAGAATTCCGGGTTCGGGCGATTTTTATATTTTTACAACCGCTGAAATGCAGACAAAACCGGTTTTTTAAACAGTTCAGAAAAAGTGAAAATTTATACAGATTTAAACCAGTTTCAGGTGGAACGACCGGTGATAACCATCGGAACTTTTGATGGTATTCATCTCGGGCATCAGAAAGTGATTGCGAGGTTGAACGATTTTGCACGACAGCACAACGGTGAATCGGTTATTTTTACTTTTCACACCCACCCGCGGCTTATAACTTCGCCCAACGAAACCACACTTCGTTTGCTAACCACACTTGAAGAAAAAACTGAATTACTTGAAAAGTTCGGGATCGAACACCTGATTGTTTATCCTTTTAACCGCGAGTTTGCCAATCTCGCTTATCATGAATTTGTGGAAAAAATTCTTGTTGAAAAGCTGAAAACGCATTGTTTGGTTGTGGGCTACGACCATAAATTCGGGAAAAACCGTGAAGG
>DPCJ01000130.1:0-31146 GCA_003516705.1 Prolixibacteraceae bacterium
TCGATATGAATCTTATTTCAGGTTGATTATATTTAAACCTGAAACAAAACCTGAGATTACGGCAATGGATTTACATGGTTCAACATTAGGGCTTTACACCGATTTTTACGAACTCACCATGGCGCAGGGTTATTTCTTTTCTGATAAGAGAAACGAAAGAGCGACATTCGATTATTTTTTCAGAAGCAATCCATTCAAAGGAGGTTTTACGGTTTTTGCCGGTCTTGCCGATTTTCTGAATTTGCTTGAAAGGTTCACATTCAGTACCTCGGATATAAAATATCTGGATGAACAGGGTTTTAAGACAGAGTTTCTGGAGTACCTTAAACAGTTCAGGTTTTCGGGTAATATTTTCAGTGTTTCAGAAGGTGAAATCGTTTTTCCGAATGAACCGGTTATGCAGGTTGAAGCGAATATTATCGAAAGCCAGTTGATAGAGAGTTTGTTGCTGAATATCATCAATTTCGAATCGCTGATTGCTACAAAGTCTTTTAGGGTAAAACTTGTTTCGGGCGGACGACCATTTTCCGATTTTGGGATGCGGCGGGCGCAGGGATTTGCTGCAATGCAGGCAAGCCGCGCTTCGGTAATTGGGGGTGCTGCATCAACCTCGAATGTGCTGGCAGCTAAAAAATATGGCATTCCGGTTTCGGGAACGCAGGCACACAGTTGGGTGCAAAGTTTCGACAGTGAACTGGAAGCTTTTCGTGCCTATGCTCTTGCTCATCCCGAAAATACAACACTGCTAGTTGATACTTACGATACTTTACGGTCGGGTGTGTCCAATGCAATTATTGTGGCCAAAGAAATGGAAACCCGTGGTCAACGGCTGAAAGCCATCAGGCTTGATAGTGGCGACTTGGCCTACCTCAGTAAAAAAGCACGGAAGATGCTCGATTCGGCAGGACTGGAATATGTAAAAATTATTGCATCGAACCAACTAAACGAGTTTGTAATAAAAACACTTTTGAAAGATCAGGATGCAGCAATCGATGCTTTTGGTATTGGTACAGAAATGGTTACGGGTAAACCCGATGCTTCGCTCGATGGTGTTTATAAATTAGTTTGCCTTGGCAACAAACCCAAAATGAAGTTTTCGGAAAATATCGAAAAAACAACTTTGCCGGGTAAAAAGAAGTTGTACAGGTATTTTGATGAGGAAGGTAAATTTTATCGTGATGCCATTTTGCTCGAAAGCGAGAATCCGGCTGAAATACAAACGATTTACCATCCCGTTTATCCCGAAAAAAATACTTCGGTTAAGGACCTCAAATTCGAATCAATACTCAGTGAAGCAGTTTCTGACGGAAATTTCAATCCAATTAAACAAAACCTTGCTGAAATACATCAGTATCTTTTACAGCGATCAGCTTTATTGCCCGATGAACACAAACGGTTTATCAGTCCGCATATTTACAAAGCCGGAATCAGCGAAAAACTCATGGAAACCCGCAATCAGCTTGCACATCAGTTTAATCATTAAATCAGCATAATTATGACAGGAATCGTTCGTCCCACCTTGTTGGTTGACAAAGAAGTTTGTGAGCGGAACATTGGCAGAATGGCAGCAAAAGCCAATGCACTTGGCCTGAATTTCAGACCACATTTTAAAACACACCAGTCGGCAAAAATAGGAGAGTGGTTTAAAAAGGCCGGGGTTACATCAATCACAGTTTCGTCGGTGCAAATGGCCGAATATTTTGCTGCTGCCGGATGGAAAGATATTACGATTGCATTTCCGCTGAACGTGCTCGAAATTAATAACGTAAACCAACTGGCTGAAAAAATCAAACTACAGGTACTTGTTGAGAATATTGATGCTGTAAATGTTCTGAAAGAAAAGTTATTACATACGGTGGGTGTNNTTGGTAAAATTGAAAACGCTGAAAAGCCATTATCATAACAGGTTTCCGGATATTGAAATAAGCATGGGCGACACGCCGGCAGCTACACTTTGTAACAATTTCGATGGGGTTAATGAATTAAGGCCCGGCAATTTTGTTTTTTACGATTTGATGCAACAAAACCTGGGTGTTTGCCAGGTGGAAGATATTGCGGTGCGGATGGTTTGCCCGGTGGTGGCCAAACATACATCGCGCAACGAGGTTGTAATTCATGGTGGGGCAGTGCATTTTTCGAAAGATTCAATCCGCAACACCGATGGAAAAAAGATGTACGGGCGCATCATAATTGAGAAGGATGGTAAAAAGATTTTACTCGATACAATGAATTATCTCTCGGCATTATCGCAGGAACATGGTATTTTAAAAGTGGCGCAATCACGGTTCGATCAGTTTCATGTGGGGCAACTTGTCGAAATTGTGCCGGTGCATTCATGTCTGACAGCCAATTTAATGGGACACTACCGGACGCATGAGGGCGAACTGGTTGAGATGATGCCAAAGTTTTAACCGGGAAAGAAGATGTAAAAATTTAAATTCTGTTTGAATTTGGCAGTCAGAAGGTTATCCAACATTGGAAGCAATCGGGTTGATAAAAACAATCTCAGCATTCACTACTGTTAAATGTTTAATCGCCTCACCATAAGAATTCAGGTCGCGGCAAACTTTAATTATTTCGTATTTCGAATCAGCATTATCAATTGTCTCAGCAAATACAGGCTTTATATCAAACTTGTTTTTTGATGTAATCACTTCGTTATTATAATCAAAATAGAAATCTTTGTGAATTGCATATACAAATTCAATTCCTGAACCGCCATTCTCTTTTTTGTAAAAACGCGAAAACAGGATACAAATTTTTCCATTGGGAAATCCATAATAATGAACAGGAAATACCGTGGAAAGAAATGATGCGTAGGTTTTGTGAATCAGTTTTGCTGCCGTCATAAGTTTTTGTTTAAGTCAGTTTTACAACTTGCTTGCATCCATCAAAATCAGAATCGGATTACAAATTGATCATGAAAATTTCAATTTCTAAAGCGTCACTGTAAATCTAATTCTGAATCAGGCAAAAAGGTAACCCATTGATTGGTAAATACAGTTTCAATAATTGCAGGGTAACTCAGGTAATTGAACAGAGATATCAGCATTAGTTGAGGCGCAAATCCAAATTGAAATGCAAGTTCAGGTTACATGTTTTCAGAAATTGAGCACGTGATACAGGCCAATCAACAATCTCTGCCCGCAGTTAAGGGCGCCAGCTTTTCAAACTGCTGACAGTTTTATTTGTGTGTACCGTTGTTTACTAAAATCGAACCCGTACCGGATTCTTCACTTTTTATTTCAGCAACCTGGAGTGTTAACGTTTTTGAGCGAGGTTAATATTTTGAAAATCTATTCCAATCCTGGTTCTTCACTTCTATTAGCTAGCAAATTGTCGGGTTAACAGTTTCTGTGCAAAGGTTAATTTGCTGAAAATCGAAAACGTACCTGATTTTGTTGACTTTTTTAAATCACAACATTTTTTGCATTGGTTCTTCATCCCGGGACGGGATGGATTTTAGTAGAAACAGGCCACCCCAAAAACCTTGCCCGCGATTCAGGGCGCCAGCTTTTCTCTTGTATGTAAAATGGCTGAATTTATATGATTGATTCTGACCCAAAAGCAAAAAATCCATTCGTCAACCGACGAATGGATTTTTTGTATTTCTTTTTCGCTTAATTTACTGTGATGTTTATTTCTCCGGAATACTTTCCAAAGTAGCCACCAGAAAATCCCAAAATTTCTGCACTGTGGCAATATTTACCTTTTCGTCGGGCGAGTGCGGGAAACGAATGGTTGGCCCAAACGAAATCATATCCCAGTTCGGGTAATTTCCGCCCAGAATTCCACATTCCAAACCAGCATGAATCGCTTTGATTTCAGGTATCTTCTTGTACTTTTTGTTGTACACATCCTGCATGGTTTTCAGAATAGCTGAATCCATGTTGGGTTTCCAGCCGGGGTAACCGCCGGTGAGCGCAGTTTTTGCACCCGCAAGTTCAAATACGGCTTTCATTCTTAATCCCAGCTCTTCTTTCGCCGAGTCAACCGAACTGCGCATCAGGCAGGCAGCCGAAATAGTTTTCTTTTTAGCGTCGGATTTTACAATGGCCAGGTTGGTTGATGTTTCAACAAGTCCGGCCATGCTGTCGCTCATGCGGATAACCCCATTGGGGCAGGCCACAATTGCAGCTGTAATTCTTTCCTGGTCCTTCTTCGAAATTACCTTTTTAGGCCTTTTTACTTCTTCGAGTGTAACGGCAAGTGTTGGTTCGGTTACCGAGAGTTCAGCTTTAATTACTTCGGTTAAATCTTCAATCAGTTTAACAAAGCTTTTTGTTCTTGAGTTTTTAACTGCCAGTACGCCAAAAGCTTCACGCGGAATGGCGTTGCGCAAACTTCCACCTTCTAACTCAGCGAGTTTTACGCCCAGCTTTTCATGTGCAGCGTTTAACAAACGGAAAAATACTTTGATTGCATTGCCTCTTCCAAGCGGGATGTCGATACCTGAGTGACCGCCTTTCATGCCGGTTACACTCAGTTTGTATCCGGCGTATTCCTTTTTTGTTTGTTTTTCGACGTATTTAAAAGTAGCCGAAAAATCTTCGCCACCGGCGCAGCCCACGTACAATTCGCCCTCGTCTTCAGAGTCCATATTAATCAGAATATCGCCTTGCAAAATACCCGGTTTCAGGCCGTTGGCACCGTCCATTCCGGTCTCTTCGGTAGCCGTTAACAGAACCTCCACAGGGCCGTGTTTTATGGTGGTCGATGCAAGTACCGCCAAAGCAGCCGAAACCCCAATGCCGTTGTCGGCGCCCAAAGTTGTACCGTTGGCACGAACCCACTCTCCATCAATAATTGTTTCAATCGGGTCGGTGGTAAAATCGTGCTGTTTGTCGCTGTTCTTTTGTGGAACCATATCTAGGTGTCCCTGCAAAACAACTCCTTTCAGGTTTTCTTTCCCTGGGGTTGCCGGTTTACGAATGATTACGTTCCCAGCTTCATCCTTTGTAGTTTCGAGTCCCAGGTTTTTACCAAAATTTACTGCCCATTCCTGAATTTTTTCTTCGTGAAATGAAGGACGCGGTATTTGCGTCATCTGGTCAAAAATTCCCCACAATTCTTTGGGGTTTAATCCGGTGATATCTTTTTCCATTTTTCTGAAATTTTATTTATAACAGTAACCGTTAAGCCTTCTTTTTGTTCGGCAATTCCAACCCGTAACCATGTTTTGCATCCACTCTGCGTAAATAGATTGCGAGGAAAATAGCAGCAACACCAAAACCTGCAAAAATCAGTTCAGGAACTGTATAATTGTAAGCGACTCCGGGAACATTAGCTGCAATTTGTTCGGCTACACCCGGGTTCGATTTTGAAAGCGCCAGCCCGATAATTCCTGGAACAATCATCAAACCAATGTTTTGCACCCAGAAAATACTGCCGTAGGCCGTTCCCAGATAACGGTCCTCCACAATTTTTGGCAGTGATGGCCACATGGAAGCCGGTACCAGAGAAAAAGCGGTTCCGAGAATTACGATGGTTCCCAAAGCAAGGATATAATTGAAGTTCTCGTTTGGCATCAGAGCAAAAATTAAATGCGCAACAGTCATCAGTATAGCGCCATACAACATAATTGAAGCGCCTTTTCCCCTCATATCGAGAAAGAGACCGATAAACGGTGTTAATATCATAGCACCGATGGGGAAAAATGAGAAAAGGGCAGCGGCCTCATCAGCGGGCATATTCAGTTTCGATGATAACATATCGGTTGAAAATTTTTGAAACGGGAAAATGGCCGAATAAAAAAGTACACAGAGTGCTGCAATAGCAATAAATCCGGGGTTGGTAAAAATTTTCTTCAGGTCGCTGAGTCTGAATTCGTCTTCAGGTGCAACTTTGGCAGCATCTCCCAATTCCTTGTCGTGTTTCACATCCATAAATACATAGGTAAGGAAAGTGAGGAATCCGATGCACAGGAAGGCAAGCCCCATGAAAACTGAGTTGGCAGCGTCCCATTCAGCCGGATTTTCGGAGCCGGCATTGGCAAAAAGCGGAGATAAACGGAAAACAGCAAAAACGCCCAAACGTGCAACGGCCATTTCAAGTCCCATCGCCATTGCCATTTCTTTGCCTTTAAACCATTTAACAATGGTTTTAGATACGGTTATTCCGGCCATTTCGACACCAATACCAAAAAGGGCGAAACCGCAAAAAGCCACAAACGCAGTGGCCGGAAGTTCCCATCCCAGAATATTTACCATTGTACCGTGGTCGATAAACCGCAGCGCGTAAAACTTTATGGCAGCGCCAAGTACCATGGTTGAGCCCGAAAGCAGCAGCGTGAACCTGATTCCCATTTTATCGAGAATAATTCCCGAGAGGATAAGAAATCCCAGAACGTTCAGAATAAATTCAGAACCGCCGAGATAACCATAAACTTCGGGTGACCAGTTGTAATTGGCAATCATCATTTTTTGGAGCGGCGCAACCACATCGACAAAAAAGTAAGCAAAAAACATGGTTGACGAAATAAGAAGAAGTGCGATCCAACGGGCTACCGGCGAATCGTGAAGCGTTTTTTTCAAAGTTTCCATTCAGCAGAAATTAGATTGATTATTTTTTTGTGATTATTTTTTCGAGATATTCCTGATTGCACCTGTTGCAGCATCGAAATCAACTGTAAAATCACCCGAAAGCAATTCTTCGGGAACAGGGGCAATTACTCCAAATTGTGCAATGGTGGCGCGGGCTGTGGCAATTACATTCATATCGTTTACAATGCGGATGTTGGCTTTTCCCGGAATGCGGTAAAAAACACCGCTTTCCCCGGCTGCGGGATTGTCTGATTTTATAAGACCTGCCTGTTTTTGCGCCAGTTCTTTTTCAATTTCAAATTCAATCATCACAGGTTTTCCCGATAAATCTGTGGCCGGAATAATTCCCCCTTCTTCTGAAATGCGGAAAACAGCTTCACTTTTACCTCCGGGTTTCGGAATATAATCAAACCCGAAAACTGCTTTTTCAGTATTGTATTTGCCAATGAAAAGGCTCAGGTATGTTTTTTCAATCTGTTTCAGTTCTTTTAAACTCACTTTGTAGGCTCCTCCATCGGGGTGAAGCTCGTCAACCAGCCCGGCAGCAATTTCAAATTGCAGTTTGCGGCATTCCAGAATGCGCTGCGCAGCTTTGCTGATTTTCTGCTCATCGGCCATTTTTACAGGCCTGTAGTTATTTGTTGAGTCCCCCGCAGTGTAAAGTGGCGAATCGGTGAAATATTGAAAATAGTCGTTGGCACCGGGTTCAGTGATTTGACCCACCTGATTGGTTTCTGGTTTTAAATTTTGGGAAGACGAATTATCCGAATTGATACCGGCGAGACAACCATCGGACGTGAGATTGACTAAAAAAGCACCGTCGCCCATAGCCTTGTAAACCTGCTCAGGATCGGGCTCCGAAAACATGTCGATTTTTACTTCGTCGATTATCCAGTTTACGAAAGCTTTGTTTTTAACATTTTTAATTCCAAGTAGTTGCTCGGCATAAGCGGCATATGGTCCGGGCTGAAAAGTTTCTTTCACTGCATGAACTTTCACCCTGACTCCGGTTCTTGGTAAAGCATAAATAACGCCTTCTGTAAAAGCAGGGGGAGTTGCTTCATCTTTTTTCCGTTGCCCGGAAACCGGTAAAACAAACATTGTTGCTATGATAATTGCTACATATTTCATTGTAAACTTATTTTAATTGAAAACTCAAATGTATGATTTTTATTTTTCCAAAAGCTGATTTAAATCCAGAAATGCCTTGCCCAGATTTTCAACGATATCGCCTGCCACGAGGGCATTTTCTGATTTTTCGAGTGCAGCAATATCGCCTGCAAGTCCGTGCAGAAAGACGCCTGCAATTGCTGCATTTTCAGGAGAAAGACCCTGTGACAGAAGTCCGGTGATGATACCTGTAAGTACATCTCCGCTCCCGGCTGTTGCCATTCCGGGGTTACCGGTTGAATTGAAAAACACACGGCCATCGGGTATCGAAACCGAAGTAAAAGCACCTTTCAGTACAATAACAACTTTGTATTTTTTTGAAAATGCAATTTGGTTTTGCAGCCGTTCCCAGGAATTGCCGGATGTTCCGGCCAATCGCCTGAACTCACCCGGATGAGGTGTCAAAACTGAATTTTCAGGAACAGAACTAAGCCATTCTTTATTTTCTGATAGGATATTCAGTGCATCAGCATCAAGGACCAACGGAACTTTTACCTGTTTCAGCAGTTCGATAAGCGCCCGCATTGTGTTTGTTTTTATTCCGATTCCGGGACCTGCTCCCACCGCCGAAAATTGCAACAAATCGGGGAATTCGGTAAATATTGAATCGTGCTGGTCCACGCTGGCCATCGCTTCGGGGACAGCAGTTTGTATAATCGAATAACCAAAATGCGGAACATGCGTGGTAAGCAATCCTGCACCAGCCCGCAAACAACTCTTCGATGCGAGAATTGCCGCACCCATTCTCCCATAACTTCCGGCAATCAACAGTGCGTGTCCGTAAGTTCCCTTGTGCCCGAACTTCGAACGTGATGGAATTATTGGCTGAACCATATTTTTGTCGATCCAATAAAAATCAGTCGGGGTCTTGTCAATTCCTTCGGGATGAAGCCGGATGGGTAAAACTTCCCATCTGCCTGTAAATTGTTCGTTTTCAGGAAAAAGAAAGCTCAGTTTCGGAAACTGAAAAGTGAGCGTGTAACAAGCCTGAACAGTATTATTTTCGTTGCAACCAGCACTGTTTTCACCGGGTAATCCACTGGGAATATCGATAGCCACAACCATATTTGGCATGCTGTTGATTTTCTGAACCAATGACGCAGCAATGCCATCGAGAGGTCGTGTAAGTCCTGAACCAAAAAGTCCATCGATGAAAATATCGGCTGGGTTTGTTTCAGGTAATTCAGCGGCGGAATTCAAAGTTGAAATTTTTACTTTGCCTTGTTTTTGCAAACGGTCAAGATTGGTTGCAGCTGATTCGGTCATTGATTTTTCAATATTCAAAATAAAAACCTCGCATAAAAAATCGAGTTCTGCCATTTGGCGGGCAATTGCCAGCGCGTCGCCGCCATTGTTTCCGGGGCCTGCAAAAAACAGCAGTTTGCGTTCGGTTGAAAATTTTTGTACAAGCCAGTTTGTGATTTGCAGCGCAGCACGTTCCATCAAATCGATACCGGCAACCGGTTCGTTTTCGATGGTGTATTTATCGAGTTCTGCGATTTGTTTTGTGGTAAAAAGTTTCATAATAAATTCAGTTTTAAAAGCTGTTGTAAAGTTGTTTTTGCTATCGGCTGCAAAATTTCAGATGGTTAAAATTAAGGCAAATTTGGTAATAATTTTCCCGCTGTTTTTTTCACTGATTTTAATCAACTTGCACCACCTAAAAAGATTTCTATATTTGCCTTCTGACATTAAAAACTGCTAAAAAAAAATCAAATTAAAAAAGTAAGACTATGTTTAAGAATCATCCAAAAGGCTTATTAGGTGCGGCACTCTCAAATATGGGAGAACGCTTTGGGTTTTATGTAATGATGGCCATATTGTTATTGTTTCTCAATAATAAGTTTGGTTTTGCCGGTTCGCAAGGCGCAATCATTTATTCTGTTTTCTATGCATTAATTTATATTCTTGCATTGGTGGGTGGAATAATTGCCGACAAAACAAAAAAATATAAAACAACCATTATGGTTGGTTTGGTGCTGATGTCGGTTGGTTATTTACTGCTTTCAATTCCAACACCAACACCGGTACAGAATATGCCCCTGATTTTGGCGATTACCATAATCGGTTTATTTTCAATTGCCTTTGGTAATGGATTGTTTAAAGGAAATCTGCAGGCAGTTGTTGGTCAGTTGTATGATAATCCGAAATATGCTGATAAGCGGGAAACCGGATTTCAGATTTTTTACATGTTTATCAATATTGGCGCCATGTTCGCACCCTTATTGGCTGTAGGTTTAAGAAACTGGTGGGTTGTAAGTAAAGGTTATCAGTTCAATGCCGACCTTCCGGCATTGTGTAATCAGCATTTAAATGGAACTATTTCACCTGAGGCTTCCACACGTTTATCGCAACTGGCAACTGAGGTTGGAAATAAGTCAGCAGATATCACTGCATTCGCCAACGATTATTTAAATATTTTCATGACAGGATATCACTATTCGTTTGCATTGGCAATTGTTGCGATGATAACTTCACTTGTTATTTTCATTACCATCAAAAAAACGTTACCCGATCCATCATTGAAAGTTAAAAAGGACACTCACGCTTCAGAGGTTGTGATGGATGCCAAAGAAGTGAAACAAAGAATTTATGCGTTATTGGCTGTATTTGGAGTTGTTATTTTCTTCTGGTTTTCTTTCCATCAAAACGGACAAACTTTAACGCTGTTTGCCAACGACTACACAAGGCTGCTTAAACTCGACCTTGGTTTTACCACACTTGAGGGAGCCGAAGTATTCCAGACTTTTAACCCCATGTTTGTGGTATTGCTTACACCTGTAATTATTGCATTTTTTGGCTGGCTGAAGGCAAAAAATATTAATATTTCGACGCCCAAAAAGATTGGAATCGGGATGGGAATTGCTGCATCGGCGTTTGCAGTAATGGCATTTGGCTCATTTGGTTTGCCAACCACACAGGAGCGTGTTGCCATGGGAGGTTTAACCGATGCAATGCGGGTTACGCCGTTTTTGCTGATTGGAACCTATCTTATTCTTACTGTTGCCGAGTTGTTTATCAGTCCGTTGGGAATTGCTTTTGTTTCAAAAGTTGCTCCACCGCAATACCAGGGTATTATGCAGGGACTTTGGCTTACCGCCACTGCTTTAGGAAACCAGTTATTGTTTATCGGGGTTATTTTTTATAATTCAATTCCGATTTGGGCAACCTGGGTAATCTTTATTGTTGCTTGTGTAATTTCGATGTTTACTATGCTTTTAATGCTAAAATGGCTTGAGCGGGTTGCAAAATAACAATATTTATAAACTATTGATTAAATGGGAGCTTCAGTCGCTGGAGCTCCCATTTGTTTATGCTTTTTTTTGCAGCAGATGCTATAGCAAAGCCTACGCAACCAAAACAAAGTACAGGTAACCCGAAAGGAGAATAACAAGAAGAACAACAATCATTAAAGCGATTTTCAGCCATCCAATCTGTGTGTTGTTTTTTTGAAGCTGGAGAATTTCTGATAAGATATCAATTTTATAAGCGAGTTTTTCCATCGCCATGCTGTCTTTTACAATATAATCGAAAGCTCCATATTTTATTGTATTCACTGCAATTTCAATGTCATCGTTGCTTGTCAGGAAAATAAATTGTGTTTGCGGATGTTTTTTCTTTACAGCTTTAAGTACATCTATTCCATTCATTCCTGTCATGTTGTAGTCTTCAACAACTATGTCAGGTATCAACCTTTTTTTGAGTGAGTTCAGACATTCTTCTCCCGAAAAAAAACTTCTGACATTAAAATATCCATTTTTTTTAAGATGTTCTGTTGTCACACGATTCAGAATCTTATTGTCGTCAACTACAAAAATCAGATGGTTTTTATTTTCTGTCATGGATATTCAGATTTTTGAACATTCTAAATTTAGAATTTTAATCCCGATTGAGAAACAATTATCTTTAAGCTCAACAATTTTTGATAACTACAAAATATACAGGAATGAGAAATATTTTTGGGACAACACTTTTAATAGCCATTTTGTTGCTGGCTGCAACCAGGATAGCAGCTCAGGAATACCAGACGAAAAATAACATTTTATATCGTACAGCAGAAGAAACACAGGCAGATGCTTATATTAATGAGCGTTGCCGGCTCGATGTTTACTATCCCGGAAATGTAAAGGATTTTACCACAGTGGTCTGGTTTCATGGCGGGGGTTTGGAAGGTGGCGAAAAGTACATTCCCGAAACCTGGAAGAATAAAGGAATTGCAGTTGTCGCGGTAAATTACCGCCTGCACCCAAAAGTAAAATGCCCGGTTTATATTGAAGATGCTGCCGCAGCAGTGGCCTGGGTTCTTCATCATATTGCAGAATTTGGCGGTAACCCTGATAAAATTGTAGTTTCCGGGCATTCAGCAGGTGGTTATCTTGCAAGTATGACTGGTTTGGATAAAAAGTGGCTTGCAAAATACGATATCGATGCTGATAAAATTGCGATGCTGATTCCGTTTAGCGGGCATACCATTACGCACATGACCATTCGTAAAGAACGCGGAATTTCGGATAAACAACCGGTCGTTGACGAGTTTGCCCCGTTGTGGCATGTTCGCTCCGATGCTCCGCCGCTGGTTTTGATTACAGGCGACCGGGAGCTTGAAATGCTGGGCCGGTACGAGGAAAACGCATACATGATGCGAATGATGAAAATTGCCGGCCACACTCAAACAAAATTATACGAACTCGATGGGTTCGACCACGGTGGAATGGCTTCGCCTGCTTATGAAATTCTTTTAAACGAAATTAAATCCCTTTCGAAATGAGAAAATTTAGCCTGTTATTGTTATCCGTTTTAATTTTTATCTCACCGGTTGTTGCACAGAAAACTCCTTCCGGAAATCCTGCCGATTTTAAAGTAAAAACCTGTCTGCATTCGGTGAGTTACCTGGGAATCTGGCGTGGTCAAACCGCTCTGTCAGTCGATGAATTTTTGGTTAAGGCAAAAGAATTGGGGTACGAAGGTGTGATGCTTGTGGCCAAACGTCCGCATGTTTCGCCACACGACTACGACAAGGCTGCACGGGCAAGATTAAAGGCAAAAATCGATTCGCTGGGTCTCACTCTGGTTGGACTTGCAGGATACACCGATTTTACTGCAGGTATTGATAAACCCGGCATTCCGAATGCTGAAATTCAGGCGGCATGGGTGGGAGAAATTGCAGAATTGGCCAAGGATTTGGGTACAAATATGGTTCGGGTTTTTACCGGTTACGAACGCCCCGGAATTCCATATGATAAACAATACGCTGAAGTGGTTTCGGGATTGAAAATGGCAGGAAAACTGGCTGCTCAATACGGTGTTACTTTGGTGGTTCAAAATCATCATGATATTGCACTTCACCACGATGCAATGTATTGGCTGCTAAAAGAGGTTAACTTGCCCAATGTAATGGCTGGCTGGGATGCCTGGTCGCCTGTTTTGGAAGGACTTTCAAAAGAAGAACTGAGACAGTCGATTCTGAAAATGAAACCTTACATTGTAAACACAATCGCTGCCGATTACCAGGCGCACCCGCGTTTTACCTACGAAAACAACCTCACCAATTATAGTGCGCAGCAACCTGTAATGCGCGCGGTGCCGATGGGGCAGGGGTTTATCGACTACAAAACATGGTTCGAAACCTTGAGGGAAATTGGTTACCAGGGTTGGGTGGTTTACGAAATGTGCGAAGTATTGGATGGCGGTGGTTCTATTGAAAATCTTGATAAAACTGCAAAGATATTTCTGGAATATATGAAGCAGTTTTGATCTAATTCAGTTTGATAGAACGTCAACCTGAACTTGATTCAGGTTCTTTTGAGTTACAATACAGAAGCCGAAATAAATTCGGCATGACGATTAACATCATCACACGTCAACCTGAACTTGTTTCAGGTTCTTAAAAAATAAAGATGAAGGGTGGGTTTGTATATATTATTGGAAATAAAAACAGAACTACTTTCTATATTTGAATTACCAGTAATTTAAAAGGTAGAATTGCAGACCATAAAAATGGAATAGGTTCAGAATTTACCACAAAATATAAGTTGTCTGATTTGCTGTATTTCGAAGAATTTCCAGATATATTTCAGGCAATAGACAGAGAAAAACAATTGAAGAATTGGCATCGCCAATAGAAAATCAACCTTATAAAATCGCTGAATCCTGAAATGGTTGATTTATATTGGGAAATTCGTTGAAAAGATGCCGAAATAAATTCGGCATGACGATCCCCAATTAAGATTGATAAAAGTTAAAGTTTGATCTTTTCAAAACCCTGCCCATAAACACCCATCACACTGCCCATCGAGATAAAAGCGTTGGGATCGATTTCCTTGATTTTGCGGAAAATAGCGCTGGTTTCCTTTTTTTTCACAATGGTCATCACAATTTTAATGTTCTCTTTTGTGTACCAGCCAACGCCGTCGAAAACAGTTACGCCGCGAACAGCATCCTGTGTAATAAAATCAGCAATTTCCTCGTATTTTGGAGAGAAAATAAACATTTGGGCGCTGCGGTTGGCTCCACTCAGAAACGAATCGAGCGAGTAAGAAACCACCCACATCGAAACATAACCATAAACCAGTTTTTCAGGCGAACGGAACACCACATACGACGAGGCAATAATAATGACATCAAAAAGCATAATCAGTTTTCCCGGACTGATGTTGCGGTATTTCATAATAATCATGGCCAGAATATCTGTTCCGCCGGTACTGCCGCCGCGCGAAAAAACAATGCCCAGCCCGATACCACCAGCCATTCCACCTAAAACTGCTGAAAGAAAAGTGTCGTCAACCAAAGGTTTTTCAAGAATATTCTGAAAAACAGCAAAAAATATGGAGAGAACCGCAATGCTGTAAATGGTTTTTACACCAAAATTGGCCCCCAGAATTTTAATGGCAATTAAAACAAGAATGGCATTTATGGCCAGAAAAGTGGCGCTCATCGGAATTTTTGTGGCAAAAAACACTACGGCAGAAACACCGCTTACGCCGCCGCCGGTAATTTCGGCCGGAACAAGAAAAAGCATCCAGCCCATTACATACATCAACAATCCAAAGGTGATGATGACATAATCTTTTACCATTGTACTGGTCTTGTTTTTCATCCAGGTGTAAATTGTAAACATGGCAAAGTAAATAAAAATCGCTTTTGAGGGCGCAAAAGAACAACCGTGTTTTTGAAAAAAGGGTGAGCATTGTCAGTTGAGGAATTGTTTAACGGAGATTTAATGATGGGATTTCTGAGATCAGTACATCTGATTATTTTTTCATTATCCTTACCGCCAGAAGATTAGCAAGCAATAAAATCCTCATAAAAAGCGCCACCTCTGCTGGCGCGGTTTTGGAAACCGTGTCTTGCCCTGCAAGGGCAAATAATTTTTTGCTTTTTCAAAGCAAGATACAGGTCGCAGACCTGCACCAGCGGGGGGCCATGTAAATTTTAAAATCACGTCTGTCCCCGAGATATTTTTGAATAGAATCTATGGATTCCTGAATATCAAACAGATATTTTATAATCTCATTATCCATAAAGCAAGGTCTTTGTTTGGTTAACGGAATTAATAAAATATGGATTAGACAATGATTTGTCCGTAACTAAGTCAACACGACGTTGAAATAGATTCTCAAATTTATCAGCTAAATCAAAATATGTGTCCGCATAATCTCCGTAGTCCATAGGTTTAAAGGAGATTAGCAAATCAATATCACTTTTGTCGTTAAATTTGTCGGTGCAGACCGAACCAAAAACAAATAACGACTTTACATTATGTGTCATGCATAATGATTTGATTCTTTCAATGTTATCGGATATTAGTCTTTGCATATCAATGTTTTGTACAAATCTATCATTAATGTTGAAATCTTACAAGTGCCGTGTTACAATTGGTTATAACGTAGGAAGCTACACGCAGGAGCGCATTGCGGGCGATTTACTGTCGAGCCGCACCGCCGCTGTTGCGGGCTGTGCGCTTGTTTGTCCGCACCGAAACCCCAATTGCTATATAGTTTTTGTTAGCGTTTCGTTTTTATTTTTTAATCAATAATTCGTCTGTATAATATTCTCCATCTTGTCCATAAACAATTGCTTTTACATAAGTCCGTCCCTTTTTACCAATAACTCCAATATCCATATTAGAATATCCATTAGTTGTAAAACCACCTGTCACCAAATATGTAAAATGCGTTACTTCTCCAATCTCATTAATAATTTGTGAGTCTTGAATTATTGATTCTCTTGCGGTTTTATAAGCCCCGGAAATTTTAAACAATCCTCCAATATGCACAATAATCATTGCTCCAACAGCACAGGTTGTCCAAATGATAGAAACTTTTGACCATGATAAATCAAAGAAGTCTTCAAAAAAGTCCGTCATATTTGCTTTGGGTCGTAACGCTGAAAGAACTCTCTGCCTATTGCTCTTAATTTCTAAAAATTTTAAACATCCGAAAATTGCAAAGATATTTCCAGTTAAAATAATCAATATTGAAAACTGAATTAAGCAAAAGTCTAGAATTACTCCTAAAATAAATATTAAAACTCCTATTGTTATTAATCTTGAATGACTCATTTTAGAAACTTAAATTGTCTTGTTTTTGGTTGGCAATCAGTGAGTAAATGCGTTTTTTAAATGAACGCTAACGCCTCGCCGCTAAATACAGGCCGGGGTTTAAACCTTCGTACCTGTCTACCGCTAACAAAACTAATAGAATGCACTGACAATTGCAAGCCACATCACCCCGGATTGGATTTAGCGGCTGTTAGCTGCTGTGCTTAATAATATCAAGTCAAAGCCCTTAATTATAAATAATTGGTTCAATAATAATTTCTCTCATCTCTCCAATCAATCCAAGGCCTAAAAGTAAATTTAATATGATAAAAACAGGAAATAAAAATATTATAAAACAACCAAATCTATTACCGTAATATTTAAATGGAGGCTGAGACAAGTCTTTATCTGGGTAAACTAAAGCTTTATAAAAGCTTTTACCTAAATAAAACTCTTTTGATGTCCAGCCTTTGAGAATTGGCGTATCTAATAATCTATCTATTGAATCTATATTATCTTGATTAAATATGCCGTACTTATCTGGGTTGACTCCACAAGTCTCACCACTCCAACCATGGCAATCATCGTTTGAATATTGACAATCCTCAAGTTTGGTGGAGTTTTTTGTAAGTCCATAAAACCAGATTTTAGTTTTACTGTTTTTACTCTTAATTAATATAAAATTATTATCTGCCCTTATCTCCTTTTCAAAGTAATTAGAATCAGCAAACTTCCTCTCGATATAATCTATCCAGTTTGTCAATTCTTGTCCGTTGTAAACTACTTTATTCATCAATATTATGTCTATTAAATCGCTACGGCAGCATTGCAGCTAACTATGTAATATCCCGAAGTTATTATACTTTTTTTATCATTTTCTGTCGGTTCAGTGTTATAATACAACAACCAACAGTTATCCGAAAACTCCCCGGGGAAATTCTTGATGACCGATGCTATTTTTGGCGGCTGGCAGTTCATGTCAGGTTATTTTTTCCAAAGCTAATAAAATGTGGTTAAACAATATTTTGTAAAGCGCTGATTTTTTGTTGCAATACCCGTTTTTTTAATTTTTGAATTTGGCATTTAAGCAATAAATATTTATTTTCTTATAAACCCAGAGGGTTTACAGGTTTATAGAAAATATTTTTGCAGAAGAAATACGACCCCGAACGGGGTCGAACCTTTACGTTACACATCTTTTCCTATAAATATGTGATGCCTCCGGCATCTGACATCTATATATTAGATGACTAGTTCAATTAAATTTTTTCCCGGGTTGCTTTAGCCAAAAACATGTTTTTAAACATAAACTCATATTTTTTTAAATATTGCTATTGCATTTTTTGTGGCAGGGTCGTAAATTGTACCTGAGAACAACCAATTTATATTCAATTCACATTTTAAATCTCCACGTATGGACAACAAAATTAATTTTTCAATTCCCGACGATGTTATAGTTCGCGTAAGGCAACTATTAACAGAGGTTACAACAACTTTGCAACCTTACCTGATTGCACTGACCCCTGCCGAAAGGCAAGCAATTCCGAAAATGAGCGACAAAACTGTTCCGTTTGTTGAAAAAACATTGGACTATTGTACATCAGCGCCTCAATTTGCCCCAACCTATATGGACCGTGACGCACTTGCTGCCGATATGAAAGTGGTTAACCAGCTTATTCCGTTGTTCAGGGTTGTAAAACAATTAAGCGATGGGTTGGATGATACATCGATGCAGGCTGGAGCCGAGAGCTATGTAAATGCCTTAAGCTATTACAACTCGGTAAAACAGGCAGCAAAAAAAGATGTCCCCGGAGCCAAAGCGATTTTCGAAGATTTAAGCAAACGTTTTGTAAAAGCGCGCTCAGGAAATGGCAGTTCGCCCGAATCTGCCGACTGATGTTGCAAGAGCGGGATTCATTCATTGAGTCCCGCTTTTTTTTGCCCCTTTAACTAGTGTTGTGTTAAGCCTCTACTGGCGGAGCGTCATTCCGAACTTGTTTCGGAATCTGTTATTTCTCAGTGAGATGCTGAAATAAATTCAGCATGACGTTGAATATTTCAAGTTTAACACATCACTAGATAACGATTTACACACTTTTTTTGCCTCTCTGGTAATTTGGAGTTCAGAACTGGTATTTCGGAGTTCGGAACTCAAACATCGGAGCTTTTTACCCGGAAATCGGAGTTCGGAACTCAAACGACGGAGTTCAGAACTGGTATTTCGGAGTTCGGAACTCAAACACCGGAGCTTTTAACCCGGAAATCCGAGTTCGGAACTGGTAATTTTGAGTTCGGAACTCAAATGCCGGAGTTCGGAACTGGTAATTTTGAGTTCAGAACTCAAAAATTGCACCTTTTAACCCCGGAATCGGAGTTCGGAACTCAAACACCGGAGTTCGGAACCTGGAATTTGGATATTGTAATTTGAAATTTTAGTGCTTTCGCAATTCGTTTTTTCTCTTCATCGCTTTCACAGCCAGTAAATTGGCAAGCAATAAGATGCTCATAAAAAGTGACACGCGGGCAATATAATCGCCATGTTTTACATAGAAAGTAATTTTGTTGTTGGCGTGAATTGTTCCGGCAATTGCCGTGGGAATCCACCATTCGGTTGCCTGCAAAATATCGCCGCGCTGGTTAATAAAACACGAAATGCCCGTGTTGGCCGCACGCGCAATGCTGCGGCGGGTTTCGATGGCGCGCAGACTTGCAAACGACAAATGTTGTTTGTATCCCGGCGTGTTTCGCCACCAGCCATCGTTGGTGATGATAAAAATCAGGCTGGCACCTTTCTGAACATATTGAGCCACGTATTCGCCAAAAACCGATTCATAACAAATTACCGGTGCAACCTGCGTACTGTCGGCCGACACAAAGTTGGTCGGTTCGGCCTGAACACCCAGTGTATTCGAGGTTCCCCCGATATTAATCACCATGTCGCCCAAAAAACCAAGCGCTTTTCCGAAAGGCATTTTTTCCACACCAACCACAAGCTTTGATTTGTGGTACACCTGCGGCTGACCATTACGGCCTAAAAAAATGGCGGTATTAAACATGTCGTACACCATGCTGTTGCTTTTTCGTGCGGTTGGCGGGGCGCTTTTTTCGTCGGGGTAGGGTTTAAACGACGAAACCCCGAAAACAAGTTCGGCTTTTGGGGTCGAATTCATAAAACCACCCAACTGCTGTAAGGCAATGTTTCCATTGAATTCATTCTCGTTCCAGAACCGCGGATTTTCAAACAATGTTTCCGGGCCGATAATAAAATCGGTTTCGGCTGTTAACTTGTCGCTGGCCAACGAAACAAACTTTTCAAGTTTTTGCTGCTCTGCTTCAGCATCATATTTTTCGGAATATGGATCGATATTAGGTTGAACCACAACTATCTGTTTCGGATTTTCAGTTTCGGAGTAGTTATGATACATCGAAAAAGAGATAATTGTTGGTGCAACAATAAACAGTATTAAAGCCGAAACGGGCAGCATCATTTTGCGGATTCCGGTTTTTTTGAAGTATAAAACCACCGTGGTAAAAAGTATAATATTCACAGTCAAAACCCAGAGCGAACCACCCAATGCCCCTGTAAACTCGTACCACTGAATTAGTTTTACGTTATTGGCAAAACCATTGCCGAGTGTAAGCCACGGCCATTCGATATCCCAATGGTAATGGAAATATTCAAAACTGATCCAGAAAACCACAAGCGCCATATAACCGAGGTTTCCTTTGAAATTGCGCCGTGCGGTGTGGGCAATCCACCAAACCACCGACATCAGTAGTGAGTTTGTAATGATAGCCAGCGCCATGCCCAGCGGAGTGGCAAAAAATATCCACCAGGTGGTGATGCTGTTCCAGGTAAAAAAGGCCAGAAAAGTGTGCCCCCAGAAAGAAACGCCGCGGAATTCGGTTTTACGTTCCACAAAAAAGTTGTCGAGGTAAAGCAGCGGAAGAAAGGCAAAGAAAAGTGTCCAGCCGGGTAACCCCAGCCAGGCCAGACTAAGTAAAACACCTGTTAAGATTGAAAGAAAAAGACGGTGAATCCGTTTCATGCTTTTACATTTTCAGTTGGCATTGTGCGATTTTTCTTTTTTGTTTTTTCAAAAACAAAATCCACTCTTCCGAGCACCAGTCCGCCCCACGAGGCCTGGTTGACAATCACCTGTTTGCCGGCTTTGTTTTTCATGTCAACAGGTTTTTCAATGTAGGTGTGGGTATGTCCGCCAATAATCAGGTCGGTCATCGAAGTTTCGGCGGCAATCACATGGTCGCTTACTTTTTCATCGCGGTATTTAAATCCGAGGTGCGAAAGACAAACCACGAGGTCGCAGTTTTTTTCGTTTTTCAGGAACGATTCCATTTCGATAGCCGTTTTCAGCGGGTCGTTGTAAATGGTTTTGCCAAAGTTGTTATCAGAAACCAAACCGCTGAGTTCGATTCCTAACCCATACACGCCAATTTTTATTCCCGATTTTTTAAAGATTTTATACCGTGGAAACCGGCCGGCCAAAACTGTGTCGGAAAAATCATAATTCGAGTTGATAATGGGGAAACCTGCGTATGGTAACGATTTCAGTATGTTTTCCAGTCCGTCGTCGAACTCATGGTTGCCAATTGCACCGGCATCATACCCGATTTCTGTCATCAGTTTCAGAATGAGTTCGCCTTTGAAGTAATTGTAGTACGGAGTTCCCTGGAACATATCGCCGGCATCAAAAAGCAGGGTATCCGGGTTTTCAGCCCTTACCCTTTTTACCAGGGCCGAAATGCGTGCCAGTCCGCCTTCGGGGGCGCCATCGCTGCTGTTGGCAATAAATGGCTCAACGTGACAATGCAAATCGTTGGTGTGTAAAAACGAAATTTTTATAAAATTTCCGGCGGCAAATGCATCGAATGATGACAAGCCCAGGCCTGTCCCGGCAGCTCCAATCGAAATATTCCGGATAAAACCTCTTCTATTCATTGCTAATCCTCCCATCTAAGTTTTCCTTCAGCGTAATTCCTGATTTGTGTTGTTTTTCAAAATTCCGGATAATCACATCCCTGATTTTTAAACCGGTGTTTTTGAAGTCGAGCCGCTGGCGCAAAATGCTGAGGTCATCTCCACCGTTTGCAGCGTAATCGTTGGTTACCATCCAGTATTTATTTTCGGGTTGAAGTGGTTTCCCCGAAACAATTATGTGCTTTGCCTTTTTGTCCGAAATCACAAATCTTACGCCTCCCACGCTGCCTCCGCCCGATTCAGCAATTAAATCGTAAAACTGCTGTAATTGTGTGCCGGTCAACTGAACAAATACCATTTCATTTTCAAAAGGCATAATTTCGAAAGCTTTCCCCACTTTGATAATCCCTTTCTGAAGCCCGGTGCGGATTCCGCCATAGTTAAAAAATGAAACCTCCGGAACAAAATTTAAAGATTGATTTCCGGCTTCAGTTTTTCCTTCTTCCAGCAGTAAATCGGCCAGCAGGTTGGTAAGCCCGCTTTCAGGTTTGTTTTTTACCATGTCAGTTTCACAAACCGAAATCACCCGGTTCATGTCGTTGTCGAGTTTGTTTTTGTAAGGTAAATAAATCGAAACAAGATTGCTGTCAATGGTGTTTATCTGTTCATCGACAGCGGTGTTTTGATAGCTGACGGATGAGATGTGGGTTGATTTACAGGCTGTCGCCAGCAAAAAGTAAGTTATCAACACCGTCAGGCTGAAAGTTCTGAACATCATAGGCTGAGTTTATCTGTTATAAAATATATTTTAGCAAACATTGAAATAAAGAGAATGCATTTTAAGCTGTATATGCGAGTTTCAAACATACATATAAAAATATATTCGGGTGTTTTTTTAATATTATTTTTAGCTGTTGTCTTTACACCACTGAATCTGACGGCTCAAAGCAAAGAAGTTGTGGCTAAAAGCGGCGATGGCATTTATAAGTTATTAAAGCGGAATGGCCTTGACCCGGCAGAGTACACCAACGCATTTATTGAGATGAACAAGACCCGTCTGGGTGAAAACAATACGCTGTTTATTGGTGTAAAATACAGGCTTCCCGATGAGGAAACAAAACAAACCAAACCTCCGGTTGTGCCCGAAAATAATTCAACATTAGTTACAAACAATGAAAAGGAAAGTTTGAATACCGCCACAAAAAGACAAGATAATGAATCGGTAAAAGCTCCGGCAAAAACGCTGAATTATAATATTTTTGGTAAAAATTACAGCAATGTTGCAGTTAAGAGCGATGAACTGAAAGGGGCCGTTTACTACCTTAAATCGGGGCATGGCGGTCCCGATCCCGGTGCAATGGGGAAATATCAGAATCATACAATTTGCGAAGATGAATATGCTTACGACGTAACATTGCGAATTGCCCGCAACCTGATTGAGCGTGGTGCAACTGTGTATCTGATTGTGATTGATAAAAACGATGGAATCAGGGATGAAACTTTTCTGATGCCCGACAAAGATGAGGTTTGCTATCCCAACCGTACAATTCCGCTGAATCATGTAAAGCGGTTGCAACAGCGCGTTGACGCTGTAAACCAGTTGTACAAAAAGCATGGAAACGCCTTTCAGCGGTTTATTTCTATTCATGTTGATTCGCGGAGCAAGGGAGAGAACATCGATATTTTCTTATATCACGATAGCAAAAGTAACAGTGGAAAGAGGGCTGCCACAATTTTACAGCAAACTTTTCGCGATAAATACAACGAAGTTCAACCTGGACGTGGTTACACGGGGAGTGTTTCTGCACGAAATTTATATGTGCTGAAGAACTCGTACCCGACCGGCATTTTTATTGAATTGGGAAATATGAACCACCAGCGCGATATCAAAAGATTGATTATTGCCGACAACCGGCAGGCAGTTGCCAATTGGCTGACACAGGGTTTGATAAAAGATTTTAAGACCAACCGGTAGATTGTTTTTTACCTCCATCTTCAATTAAATAAAACTCAAAGGCGTTCATTTTGTTTTAATTATATGAGTGGAGAGCAGTCGTTTATATTATTCGATGGTTATTGTAATTTGTGCAACGGGGTGGTCGATTTTTTGCTAAAACATGCCCGCAAAAATCAATTCGGTTTTATTCCATTACAATCGGAACCCGCCAGGGAGTTGATTCAAAAATACAAACTGCCTGAAAATCCTGATTCAGTGATTCTGATTGCTGGTGAAAGGGTTTTTATTGAATCGGATGCTGCTCTGGAAATTGTACGCTCCATGCAATTTCCCTGGAAAATCATCCTTATTTTCATTGTCATTCCTCGACCGTTGCGCAATAAATTTTACCGTTTTATTGCGTCTAACCGTTATCGGTGGTGGGGCCGCCGGCGTGATTGCCGGGTTTTATAAAAACTGTGTAACAATTTTGCCTGAATATGAGTAAATGCAGCGTTAACGATACATGAAATATGTAATTCAATATGCTGTTTTAACAGAAAATATTCTTTAGTTTTACTTGCGCAAACCATTAAATCTATCGCATAAAACCATGAAGAAAAAGCAGAAAACAATACGGATTGTCATTTATTTCCTCCTGATATTGCTATTCTTGTTTCTTGCCATCTGGTTTGGCCGACAATTGTTTTTGTGAGGAAGTTTATTTGGCGGGAAAATGAGATTTTTTTTGCTGAATTTTCATTCAAATTCCAGTTTATCTTCCTCAAAATCTTTAAAAAGCATGGAAAGTTGTCCAAGCCAGCCACTGAGTCGTTGCACCGCATCGCTTGTTTCAGGAGTCACTTCTTTCTGCTGCATTTTTAGCAGCAGGTAGCCATATATTGCTTCGAGGCTGATTTGAATATTGTTTTTATTGCCGTTACTTTTTAGTTTTAGTTCGGTAATCAGCCCGGCAATGGTTTTGTAAGTCTGAACATAATCCGGTACCAGTGCGGTTTCCATCAGTTTTAAATGAAATTCGTTCAGCTCGTTAATCAGATTAATCAGAAACTGAAAATGGCCTTTTTCACTGATTCCTTCTTTCCCCATCATCAAAACAAGGTTTTGGTACCAGGCGGTGATTTCAGTTAGCTGCGTTTCGTTTTCTGTCTGGTATTTTGAAATCAGTTTTTCCTGAATCTGATCCATATCTGATTGAAAAGTTCTTATCAAATCTTCAATTTGAAAAAGATAAAGGATGTATCCGGCAATATTTTCTTTTCGTTTTTGTTTTGCGATAAGCATAACGTGAGTTTGCTGTGTTAGTCGTTCAAGTCGAAGAATTCGTCGAGATCACGACGTTCCTTTTTTGTTGGTCTGCCTGTTCCGGGATCACGGGTAATCCAACGCATGTTTCTTTGCATTTCAACAATTTCAAGTTCTTCGGGAGGCGTAATATCTTCAATGTAATTTGTGGTAAGGCTTGCGGCCATTCGTTTTTCGGCCAACTCTAAAATGCGGAAAGTTCGGGTAACCGGTGATTTCCGTACTTTAACAATTTCGCCCGGATGGACTGATCTGGAGGGTTTAACCGGCTGGCTGGCAATTGAAATATGACCTTTCCTGCAAGCTTCGGTTGCCATGCTGCGGGTTTTATAAATCCGCACTGCCCAAAGCCATTTGTCGATTCTTACCTCGTTTCCCATGGGTTACCTTTTATTAAAAAAGTTCATGGTTCGTTCTGTTCCTATGGTCCCGAAACTCTGGATGATTTCGATACAGGAATCAATTTTGAACGGGAGTTCTTTTTTTTCTTCCGGTGTCCACTCGCCAAGTACATAATCCACCTGGTATCCTTTGTGGAAGCTGTCGCCAATGCCAAAACGCAACCGTGCGTAATCGTTCCGTCCCAAAACCTGGTTAATGTTTTCAAGTCCGTTATGTCCGCCGGCGCCGCCTTTTGCCCTGAGCCTGATAGTTCCGAACGGCAACGCAAGATCGTCAACCAGTACAAGCAGGTTTTCAATCCCGATATCTTCTTTTTGTAACCAGTAGGATACGGCCTTTCCGCTGAGGTTCATATAGGTGGTGGGTTTCAGCAGGATAAATGTACGGGCTTTAAATTTGTACTCGGCTGTAAAACCATAACGGTGGTCTGTAAAACTAATATTGGATGCTCCCGAAAGAGCATCCAATATTTGAAAACCAATATTATGGCGGGTGTTTTTGTATTCTGCCCCTATATTACCGAGTCCGGCAATTAAGTACTTCACACAATTTATATTTAAGATTTATTCTTCAGCAGCTTCGTCTTCGTCATCTTCAACAATCGCAGCAGCAGAGCCGGCAGCCGAACGGGCAGCACGGGTAATTGTAACTGCCACAACAACATTCGATTTTGTGTCGAGGAATTCAATGTTTTCCATTTTCAGGTCGGCAACTTTAACGCTCTGTCCAATCCCTAATTTGGTTACGTTAATATCGATGGTGTCAGGCAAATCTTTTGCAAGCGCTTTCACTTTTAACCGACGCAGGTTTGTTTTTAGTTTACCCCCTGTTTTAGTACCTTTTGCAACACCTATAATTTTAATCGGAAGATCAACTTTTACAGGTTTGTTTTCTTCAACTCTAAGAAAATCAATGTGCATAGCCTGTTCTTCAACTGCATGCCACTGAATATCCTGCAAAATTGCCTGATAGCTTTTCCCGTCGATATCGAGGTTTACCAGGTAAACATCGGGTGTGTAAACCAATGGGCGTAATTCGCTGAATGAAATAGAAAAGTGAATGGTTTCGTTTGCACCGTACAAAACGGCTGGAACACTTTCCTGAGAACGGATTTTTTTGGCTTCTTTTTTACCAAGGCTTGTTCTCAATTGCCCTTTTACTAATAAAGTTTTCATTTTAAATAATTTACGTTAACAATTATGGTACTCAGTCCATTCCGTGAATTAACGGAACAACAGCATGCATAAGTAACAATGCTCTGCTTACGGAAAAAGCGGTGCAAATGTATAAATTATCTGTAATAAAGCGAACTGATTGACTGATTTTTATAAACTCTTTTAATGGCCTGGGCAAATGCTTCAGCAACCGAAATGTACTGAATTTTGCTTCCCACGTTTTTGAGCGTTTGAATAGAATCGGTGAAATAAACTGCCTCAAGTTCNNCGTGTTTTATGACAAATCACCATGTCGGCTTCCAGCATTTTTGAATAAGTGTTTGCACGTTTTGTGCCACCCACATCGGGCGAGGCAACAACAATATTATCTAAACCAAGATTTTCGATATACGGAACAAACAAGGCCGAAGCATATAAATGATCGACCGGAACATTGAAGAAGCCCTGAATCTGGTCGGCATGTAAATCCATGGTAATTACGCGGTCAACACCTGCTGAAGAAAGCAAATCGGCCACTAACTTGGCGCCAATTGAAACACGGGGTTTGTCTTTCCTGTCCTGCCGGGCATATCCGAAATACGGAATTACTGCAATTACTTTGTAAGCGCTGGCCCTTTTGGCCGCATCAATCATTAAGAGCAATTCGAGCAAATTATCGGCTGGCGGCGGCGTTGACTGTACAATAAAAACATGCGAACCACGAATGGTTTCCTCGTAACAGGGTTCAAACTCACCATCGGCAAAAACCGGGCACGATGATTTTCCAAGGTCCAAATCGAGATTGTCGCAAATTTTTCCGGCCAGAGATTGTGTCGCCCGGCAACCGAAAATTTTTAATGAATTGTTGTGATTGCCCATGATGTCCGATTTTTCAGATTTCATTTTGCAAAGGTAAAAACTTTGCAAATGCAATTTCGAAATGTTAATATTTCTGTAATAAAATCAGTAAGGTGTTATTCACTTGCTGTGTTTAGCTGCTCGATATATCCAAGTAATTCTTCATTGCCTTCGCCGGTTTCGGCTGATGTTACAAAATAAACAGGGAGTGTTTCCCAGGTTTCGAAGAGTTTCTCCTCATAGATTTTCAGGTTGGTTTCCAGCTCTGCCGGTTTGAGTTTGTCTATTTTTGTAAATACAATCGAAAACGGAATCTGGCTGATACCAAGCCATTCCATAAAATCGAGATCAACTTTCTGCGCTTCGTGGCGGGCATCAATCAAAACAAACAGGCAATACAGGTTTTCGCGTTGTAAAATGTAACGCTTAATCATTTGCTCCCATTTCAGTCTTTCTTTTTTCGGAACTTCGGCATAACCGTACCCGGGCAAATCGACAAGGTACCATTCTTTGTTAATCAAAAAGTGATTGATTAACCTGGTTTTTCCAGGTTTGCCTGATATTTTTGCAAGCGCTTTTTTGTTGGTCAGCCGGTTAATGAGCGACGATTTTCCCACATTCGAACGGCCAATAAAAGCATATTCGGGCTTGTTGGGTGGCGGGCATTTTTTGATGTCCGAATTGCTTGTAATAAATATGGCGTCTTTTATTTCCATCGGTTACCTGTTTACGGTGAATTAAATAAATAAAAAGTTAGCAACAGAATTCTATAATAAATAGTAATCACCAAATTTTGGATAGCCATCAGTAGTGTATGTTATTGGCATGGAATACCAATATGTACTAACTTTCCCAATTTTTCCGTCGGCCATCCGCATATATTCAATAATAGTATATGATGAATAATTATTTGTTGAGAAAGCTCTATAAAATGCTCCAGTCAAATGATATTGCCCTTTTAAAGGATTTGGTTTAGAGTCGAAATCTTGAAAATTAATTTCTTTTTTGTAATAATATAAATCAGTGGTATCTCCATATTCTTTAGTCACCGAAACGAGATTTTCATTTTCGAAATAGAATTTTCGTACTATTCCATTGTCGCTGTTTTTTTCCATAATCAGATTATCTGCGTACGAATAAATGATCGACATACTATCTCTTCTTACCACACGAATTAGTCGTCCATCCTTATCAAATGCAAATATTGTCGGGTTATTCGGTTTTTCTTTCAGTGATGAATGTGAATAGATCACCCGGGGTTTGGTAAACACCAGAATTTCGTTACCCCTATAAACGATGGAATCATAGACATCTGAAGAGAAACTCAGATTGGCAAGATTGGTTCCTGATGGAACATTCAAAAAACCACCGGTTGTTTTTATTATTTGATTGTTTTCATAGTCAAAAGTTACGATAGTTTTAAGCGGATCATTTGGAGGAAATGTCAGGGACGAATTGTATAAGTATTTGTTGTCATCAATAAAACAGAGATATTCAATCGCACAGTTTTTAAGTCTGGGAACAGGTGTAATAACCTCATCTTGTTTACAACTCCAAAATAACGAAATCAAGATTACTGTAATTGCAATGTTCTTCATATACAGTATTTTATTGTGTGGCTAACTATTTTTTAAAACTAAATGCTACTAAGAAATATAAACCTCCAGCAGCTTCACTTTTCCTGAAACAGGTTTCAATTGCAGCGATTCGATACTTGCCGGAATCAATACAGTTTCTCCTTTTTCAACGCGTTCAGTTCCTTCTTCTGTTTCAATATCAAAACTTCCGTTGAGTGTCATAAAAATTACAAACGAGTCGATTTGGTGATAGTCTTTTTCAAGGTACTTGTCAAATTCGAGCAGGTTGGTAGTGAAATATTTGCACTTTGCAAGCTCCACCGATTTGTTGATTTCGGGCTTGTATTTGCTTTTATATTCGGGCAGGTAGGAATAGTCGATGGCATCGATTGAAAGGTCGGTGTGTAATTCGCGAAGATTGCCTTCTTTGTCAGTTCTGTTGTAATCAAAAATACGGTAGGTAACATCCGAAGTCTGCTGAATTTCGGCTACCATACATCCTTTGCCAATGGCGTGAATGCGGCCTGCCGGAATAAAAAACACGTCGCCGGGCTGTGCTTCCTCGTATTTCAGAATATCGATCAAACTGTCATTTTCCAACGATTCGATATATTTTAATTTGTCAACCGGTTGGTTAAACCCGGCGTTAATTAGCGCTACAGGGTCAGCGTCAATTACATACCACATCTCCGTTTTTCCAAAGGCATTGTGTCTTTCTTTCGAAAGTTCGTCGTTGGGATGCACCTGTACCGAAAGGTCGTCCTGCGCATCAAGAAATTTAATCAGCAGTGGAAATTCGTTGCCAAATTGCTCATAAACCTTTTCGCCAACAAGTTCGCCCATGTAAATTTCAACAAGCTCGTTTAAATCATTCCCTTCCAGAAAACCGTTGCTTACAACCGAAATATTTCCTTCAACACCAGAAATTTCCCAGCTTTCGCCACAGTTTTTCAGATGGCCGAAATCTTTGTTCAGCAATGTTTTTATGCGTTGTCCGCCCCACAGTTTTTCGAGAAAAATAGGTTTGAATTTTAGTGGATAAAGTCCGCTCATGATTAACGATTTATGAATGATGAATATTGATTAACGAATGATGATTCAAAATAGTATTTAAAACTCAAAGTCAACAGCAGCGCGGGCTTCGGTGGTTTCCAGTACGCGTTTTACCACTTTCTGGTGCTCGGGATGTACCTGGTAACTTTTCAAATCTTCAAGGTTTTCGAAATGCGAAATCAGAACAAGGTCGTAATTCTTTGATTCAACTTCGTGATTTATACCAACTTCTAAAAACCTGAGCTCAGTAATTTTCTCTTTTAAACCTTCGAGCAATGCTTTTAATTCGTTTCTCACAGCAGTTTTTTCTTCGGGCTGAAATTCTTTCAGTTTAAAAGCTACAACATGATTAATCATAACGCTGTTTTTATAAGTTTTACTTGTATTTTTACTTTGGCAAAAGTAGTGTTTTATCGCTGTTTATTCAGCGCAAAACAAAAACGCAAAATAATTAATACTGAAAATATGCTGATTATTGGTGTTGCAGGTGGTTCGGGAAGCGGAAAAACAACAGTGGTGCGAAAAATACAGCAACAGTTTCCAAAGGGCGAAGTTACTGTGCTTTCACACGATTCGTATTACTTCGACAGCAAGGAACTGAGCCTCGAAGAGCGGCGCAAAAAGAATTTTGATCATCCTGATGCGATCGAATTCGAATTGATGATTGAACATGTGAAGCAATTGAAAAACGGATTTCCTGTGCAGGAACCGCTGTATTCGTTTATCACTTGTACACGCGAGGACGAAACGCGACTGCTTGTTCCGCGTGAAGTGCTTATTATTGAAGGAATTTTGTGCCTCACGCATCCCGGTTTGCGCGATTTGATGGACATTAAAGTTTATGTGGATTGCGATGCCGATGTGCGGCTTTCGAGAATTATACACCGCGATATTGAGGAGCGTGGCCGAAATGTTTCCGAAGTTTTGAAACGGTACGAAAAAACAGTGCGCCCCAGCCATCTTCAGTTTATTGAACCTACAAAACGCTACGCCGATATCATCATTCCACAGGGCGGAAAAAATCATATCGCCATTCAGATACTCACCAATCATATCAACCAAATTCTTAAATAATTAAAGCTATGCTTTCCAATCTCGACATCGAAAAAGTATTGTTTATCGACATTGAAACAGTGCCGGCAGTTCCGGCTTTTGAAGAACTTCCTGAAAACTGGCAGCAATTGTGGAAACACAAAATGCAGTTTAAAACAGAAGAAGGAGAAGATGCAGCCTCATTGTACCAGCGGGCCGGAATTTATGCCGAGTTTGGCCGGATAATTTGTATTTCAGCGGGATACATTGCCACACGCAACGGCGAACGGCAGTACAGGGTAAAATCGTTTAGCAATGCCAGTGAAAAAGAGTTGCTTGCTCAGTTTTTTGAGGCAGTGACCAAATTTACGCACACCGGTAAAAAAATGCTTTGTGCGCATAACGGCTACGAGTTCGATTTTCCGTTTATCGCGCGGCGTGCTTTGGTACAGGGGGTAAAACTGCCGCCGGTTTTTGATATTGCCGGCGCCCGGCCCTGGGAAATGAAAGAGCATTTTCTCGACACATTGCAACTCTGGAAATTTGGCGATTATAAACATTACACTTCGCTTTCGCTTTTGTGCGCCTTATTTGAAATTCCAACACCAAAGGATGATA
>DPCJ01000130.1:31225-31850 GCA_003516705.1 Prolixibacteraceae bacterium
GGCGGGATTTTGTTAAAACAACCACCGCAGGCATCGCGCTGAATGGTAACAACTGCAAGTCCGTTGCGCGCATTTTTGCGGATACGTTTAAAAGCTGTGAGGAGACGAGGCTCGATAAACGACTCAATTTTTTCCGATTTGGCTCTCAGCCTGTCTTCTTCAATTTTTGTTTCTTCCTGAATTTCTTCGAGTTCAGTCTTTTTGCGTTCAAGGTCTTCCTGTCTTTCAGCAAGCAATTGTTTCGATTTTACAATTGTTTCTTCCTTTTCTTTCATCTCCACGGTAAACTCTCGGATTCTTTTTTCTGAAAGTTCAATTTCGAGGTTCTGNNGCAATTTTTTTGTTGTTGATTGCCGTGTCGAGATTTTTAATTTCGCTGTCGAGATTGATTAAACGGGTTTTTAAACCGGCAATTTCGTCTTCAAGGTCCTGCACTTCGAGCGGAAGCTCACCCCTGAGTACTTTAATTTTATCGATTTCAGAAACCACGGTCTGCAATTCGTGCAGTGCCCTGAGCTTTACTTCAATCGAAATATCTTTTTCGTCTTGCTTTGAAAATACAGTGTTCATCGCTGTTCTATTTAATTTTTCTGTTTAAAAATCAGAAGTAAAAAACCGGGTTGGT
>DPCJ01000093.1 GCA_003516705.1 Prolixibacteraceae bacterium
TGGATTTTAGGTTAAAAGTTTTAAATTAAGGACAAAAATGACAAAAGAAGAAAAATATACGTTGGCAAAATGGGCAATGAACCATGCCCTCGAAAAGGGAGCCCAGCAGGTAAGTGTGAGTATTTCAAACAGCCGCAGCAGCAGTGTCGAAATTCGTGAAGAAAAGATTGATAAGCTGGAACAGGCTATCCAAAGCGGATTGACCATCCGGTTGTATGTAGATAAAAAATATTCAGCCCACTCAACCAATCGATTAAAGCAGGAGGAGTTGGCCCGGTTTATTGAACAGGCCATTGAAGGAACACGGTTTTTGTCGGAAGACGAATTTCGTTCACTGCCCGATTCTTCGTTGTATTACAAAGGAGACAAAAATGATTTAAATGTGAATGATTCGGCATTTGGGAATGTTGATCCTCAGAAAAAAATTGATCTTGCGTTTGCGGTCGAAAAGGAAATTTTAGGAGCTGATGACCGGATAATTTCCATTTCATCAGGTTATTACGATGGAATGTACGAAAGCGTGATGGTTACCAGTAATGGATTTGAAGGAGATTCAATGAATACGCAGTTTGGTTTGTACGCTTCTGTTTCGGTTAAAAGCGGAGATGCCCGGCCTGAATCATCGTGGAACGAAAGTTCGATATTCTTTGATAAACTAAAAAAAGAAGAAATTGGGAAAACAGCTTTAAAAAGAGCTACAAACAAAATTGGACAGCAAAAACTTGCGTCGGGAAAAATGACAATGATTGTTGAAAATAAAGTTTGCCGTAATTTGCTCAGTCCGCTGATTTCTGCAATTAACGGTTCGGCCATTCAGCAAAAGAATTCGTTTTTAATTGACAAACTCAACGAAAAAGTATTTTCTGAAAAACTTACAATCACCGACGATCCGTTTATCGTGTCGGGTTTGGGTTCGCGTTTGTTTGATGGCGAGGGTTTAGCCACAAAAAAACGTCAGGTTCTTGAAAAAGGTGTTTTAAAAACCTATTATATCGATACTTATTATGGTAAGAAATTGCAAATGGAGCCAACCAGTGGAAGCACTACCAACCTTGTTTTCGAAACGGGGGATAAAAACCTTGAAGGACTTATTGGGAGTGTTCATAAAGGTATTCTGGTTACAGGTTTTAATGGCGGAAACAGCAATGGTACAACCGGTGATTTTTCCTACGGGATTGAAGGTTTTCTTATTGAAAATGGTGTAATTAAACAACCGGTTTCGGAAATGAATATCACCGGAAATATGGTGACTCTGTGGTCGAATATTGGTGAAATAGGAAATGACATTAACGAAAGTTCTTCGTGGTTAACTCCGTCGGTTGTTTTTGAAGGGGTTGATTTTAGCGGAATCTGATAATAAATTTCAATAAAATTGAAATCCGGTTTGTTAAAAGGCAGACCGGATTTTTTTGTTTATAAACCATAAAAAAGGGCCACCCTGCGGCAGCCCTTTTCTGAAAAAAAATTACTTGTATTTACTTCTTGTCCACGACAAGTTTTTTTACAATGTGATTTCCGTCGATATTCATTTTTATGAGGTAAACCCCTGAAACCTGTTCATTCATACTGAAGCGGATAGTTTCTCCGACAGGGTAGTATTTGCGCAACACTTCAGAACCAGTCATGGTGAAAACAGCCACTTCGGTTTGTAAAGCTGTGTAGTTTCTGATGTCGATTGTAACCTCGTTCTGTGTTGGATTTGGGTAAATATTAATCCCTGTTTCAATTTCTTTGGTCCAAACTGCGGTGGCAATTTGTCCTTCTTTTTCTGATGAACTTTTTGGAACTGCATTTACCACCAGGTCGAAATTACGGAACATGGATGCGCCTTCACTGTCGGTAACAGTTACTTTAATATTTGCTGTACCTGTCATCTCAGCGACTAAACTTACAGTCACGGTTCCTGTTGTATCTCCTTCAGTATAAGCTACTGTTAACGAATCAATAAGTTCATTGTTATCAGTTTCGGCAATAACTGTAACAGTTTGCGGCATACAATCGGTTCCGGCTGAAATTCCACTAACAGCGATATTAAGAGTAGTTAAAGTATCGCCAACGGTTATGCTGTCGATTTCATTAAACGATGGGAAAGCATTTGGCGAGGTAACAATAACATCGAAACTAACCAGTGCAGTGTCGCCTTTGTGGTCGATAATTGTCCAGGCTTCGGTGGTTGTACCAACAGGGAACATGGCATCGCGGCCAAGTCCGGCAGTTTGTGTGGCCGAAATTCCGCAGATTTGTGTCAATACCGGAATCGGGTATTCAATAACTGTTTCGCAAACTCCTGTTGCTAAAGTAATGTTTATATCCTGAATCGAATCGAGGTTGGGTAATCCGGTGCTGACAGTAACCAGAACACTGTCGGTTCCCACGTTGCCATAAATATCGGTTGCCGAAAGCATCACCCAGTTTTCGCCAATATTTTCACAGGTAAAAGTGTCTTTGTCTATAGCAGTGCTTACAATTCCGCTTACATCAAAAGTTGCCGAATCGGTAACCTGTTCTTTTGTAATTACAGCCAATCCTGCTGAGTCGAGCATTACTTCAATGTCATTTCCAACCACTGTTGGTGGCGTTGCATCGTGTACGGTTACCATTGCCCAGCAACGCGCTTTAACAAAGTTTTTGTCGTAAGATGTTACTCTAACAAAAACAGGCCATTCAATATTGGCAGTTGTAAAAGTATCGGGGTAAGCAAAAATTTTCATATCGTCGAAAGTGGTTAAACTGTCGGGTGTTACACCTGTCAGTTCAATCATATCAAGGCTGTCGAGTTTGTAATTGCCGTTTTCATCGAGGTTAACGTCGATGGGATTACAATCTATCGCAGAAGCAGGTGTCCCTACCACATGAATTGCTAATGTCCAGGAAGGATAAGAATTCCAAGCACCAACTCCTCCGTTATTTGACCAGATTAGTGCTTCACCCGGAATGGGTTGAACGCTTGACATTCCGATACCAGCATATCCAGTGGCGCCGGCATTATTGTACCCATCCAATAAGACATAGTATTTTTTTCCTACAGTAACAGGAATGTTTAAGCCTGTTTCATAATACCAACTTGCTGACATGGTTGGGTTTTTTAACGTTCCAACATACAAAGGGGCTGCATAGTTTGGAACACCACCGTTATCTTCAGCAATGGCTAATGAAATTTGTCCTTCTGCGCTTATCTCTTGAATGACTACCCCAAAACTTGTAATGGCTGTTACATTCGCAATAAAAGATTGAGCATAATAATCAGATCCATTTGCACCAATTGATGTGATTATTGTATTATTCCATCCATTATCAATTACGCCAGAGGGCAGAACGGATGCTTTTTTCAAAGTCAAAGAGGCACTGTATTCCTGTGTAATTAACGCCCCTGTTTTTGTATCATGGTAAGAGTTTAAACTAGAGCGTAAATCAGGAAAATTTTCAGCCGATTGACATAATGCCAAAAAACTAATTGTGAATCCAATTAGTAACAAGTAAATTTTTTTCATAATACAGATTCTTTATAAGTTAATAATGTTTGATTATTTCAGTCGCTTTCAAGGCATTAAATTACATATTCAATGCCTATTATAAAAGCGTTTTGAATTTTTTTTTGAAAAATTTTATGAGCATAGGTTTGTGCATTATGTTTTGTTCAATAACGTTGTAGATATTGCTGAAGTTATAAATCGTTTTGCTTGTCAAATTAAAAATTTTATCTAATTTTGCGGCTTGATAATTTTAAGCTGTTGTTATTGATAGCGATGCAGCGGCTTAAACATTGTATAACAATTAAAAGTTCTTTAAAATGTATTTGACATCAGAAAAAAAACAGGAGCTTTTTGCCCAGCACGGCAAAAGCGCCACTGACACCGGCAGCGCTGAAGGACAGGTTGCATTGTTCACATTCAGGATTAATCACTTAACCGAGCACCTGAAACAAAACAAAAAAGACCACAGCACACGCCGCTCGCTCATTAAACTTGTAGGTAAACGCCGCAGTTTGCTCGACTATTTAATGAAAAAAGATATCGGACGTTATCGTTCCATTATCAAAGAATTGAACTTACGTAAGTAAAATAATCGAAGGGCAATGCATTGTATTGCCCTTCTTTTTTCTAAATTGCAAAGCCTCACCACCCATTGTAATTTTTTAACAGTTATCAGATTTATTTAAAACATTATGGTAAACGCAACAATTAAAACAATTGAACTTGCCGATGGCAGGAACATTACCATTGAAACCGGGAAGCTGGCCAAACAGGCCGATGGATCGGTTGTAGTAAGAATGGGTGACACCATGTTGCTTGCAACAGTGGTTTCGGCCAGAGAAGCCAAAGAAAATGTGGATTTTATGCCACTTGCCGTTGATTATCGCGAAAAATTTTCAGCAGCAGGCCGTTTCCCGGGCGGATTTTTGAAAAGGGAATCACGCCCAAGCGACGAGGAAATACTTGTTGCACGCCTTGTTGACCGAACACTGCGTCCGCTTTTCCCGGCTGATTATCATGCTGAAACAGCGGTGATGATTTCACTGATTTCGGCAAATCAAACCGATTTGCCCGATGCACTCGCAGGTCTTGCAGCTTCTGCTGCCATTGCCGTTTCAGATGTACCGTTCGAAACCCCGATTTCAGAAGTGAGGGTTGGACTTATTAACGGTGAATTTGTAATTAATCCGAACCGTGAAGAACTTGCACTTTCAGATATTGATATGATTGTTGGCGCTTCGTATGACAACATCATGATGGTGGAAGGGGAACTGAACGAAGTTTCGGAAGAAACCATGCTGGGCGCAATTAAATTTGCCCACGATGAGATCAGAAAACATTGCAAAGCACAGGAAGAGCTTGCCGCTCAGCTGGGTGTGGTAAAACGTACGTACAGCCACGAAGTGAACGATGAAAAGATTCGTGAAAAAGTAAATGCCGATTTGTATGAAAAGTGTTACGCAATCTGCGAACAACAAATTCAAAACAAAGCTGAACGCCTTGAAGCTTTTCAATCGCTTGTGGCCGGTTATATCGAAGAATACAAAGCAGCTAATGCCGATAATTCAGAAGTTGATGTAAATCTCAACGTTTCGCTGATTAAAAAATATTATCACGATGTGGAGAAAGAGGCAATGCGCCGGATGATTCTTGACAAAGGAATCCGTTTGGATGGCCGAAATACAACGCAAATTCGTCCGATTTGGGGTGAAGTGAATTATTTGCCGGGTTCGCATGGTTCATCAATTTTTACCCGTGGCGAAACACAGTCGCTTACTTCGGTTACGCTGGGTACAAAAATGGATATCAAAAAAATCGACGGTGTTACTTTCCAGGGAACTGAAAAATTTCTGTTGCATTATAATTTTCCGCCATTCTCGGTGGGCGAGGCAGGTGTTCCGAGAGGGACCGGCCGTCGCGAAATAGGGCATGGTAACCTTGCACTTCGCGCATTGAAAAAAATGATTCCAAGTGATTTTCCATACGTACTTCGTATTGTTTCCGATATTCTTGAATCAAACGGGTCATCGTCGATGGCAACGGTTTGTGCAGGAACTATGGGGATGATGGACGCCGGTGTGAAAATGAAAAAACCGGTTTCGGGTATTGCCATGGGTTTAATTTCNNTGGAATTACCGCAACACAAATGGATATTAAAGTTGACGGACTTTCGTACGAAGTGCTTACCCAGGCGCTTGCTCAGGCAAAAGAAGGCCGGTTGCATATTTTAGGCAAAATTCTGGAAGTAATTCCTGAACCACGTGCCGATTTCAAACCAAATGTGCCGCGTATCGAAGTGGTTCAGATACCAAAAGATATGATTGGCGCTGTAATTGGACCGGGTGGAAAAATTATTCAGGCAATTCAGGAGGAAACTAAAACAGTGATTGTAATCGAAGAAATCGATGATTACGGTTTGGTTGAAATTTCAGCTACTGGACTTGACTCTATAAATGCAGCAAAAGCCCGTATTAAAGCAATTGTTGCCATTCCTGAAGTTGGCGAAATTTATACCGGAAAAGTAAAATCAGTGGTTTCATTTGGGGCATTTGTCGAAATTATTCCAGGGAAGGAAGCGCTGCTTCATGTTTCTGAAATGGCCTGGGAACGGGTTGAAAATGCAGAGGATTTTGCCAAAGAAGGTGATATGATTGAAGTGAAACTGATTGGAACTGATCCGAAAACAGGAAAACTCAAACTTTCGCACAAAGTACTTCTGCCAAAACCTGAAGG
>DPCJ01000204.1 GCA_003516705.1 Prolixibacteraceae bacterium
ACGATTATGCACACAGGCGGATTGCTGAATTATTAAGTAAAAAACTGAATTCGAAAGAGCTTGATGATTTGGTTGTGTTATTGAATAAAGTATTCTTCGATTAATTTTTTAAATTTATAGTTAGTAAATGCTAACAAATAAAATTGATTTTATGAATTCATCTTTTCAAAGCGAAATTTTTCAGGGGCTGACTTCATCGGAAGTGGCTGCGAAACAAGCTAAAGAGGGTTATAACGAATTGCCATCGTCAAAACCAAAAAATGTATTTCAAATTGCATTCGGAGTAGTAAAGGAACCCATGTTTCTTCTGCTTGTGGCTTGCGGAACATTGTACCTGATTTTGGGTGATATTCAGGAAGGGTTGATGTTGCTGGGTTTTGTATTTGTAGTGATGGGTATTGAATTTTACCAGGAGAAAAAAACCGAAAAGGCACTCGATGCTTTGAAAGATCTCGCAAGTCCGCGGGCACTGGTGATAAGGGATGGAAATACCATTCGTGTTGCCGGGAAAGAAGTTGTTACCGATGATATTGTGATTTTACAGGAGGGCGACCGCGTGCCAGCCGATGCCATTGTTCTGAATAGTGTTAATTTGCTGGCCGATGAGTCGCTGCTGACCGGCGAGCCGGTTCCGGTACGAAAAAGGGAATGGCTCGAAACGGATAAAACATTTATTCCCGGCGGCGATGATATTCCGGTGGTGTATTCAGGTTCGATGATTGTACAGGGAAACGGCGTTGTAAAGGTTATTGGAACCGGGCTGCAAACCGAGATCGGGAAAATCGGAAAAGCGCTCGAATCGGTTAAGGAAGAACCCACTCAGTTAAAACGTGAAATGGGGACCCTTGTAAAAAGGTTGGCAATTATTGGCATTTTACTATGTGTCGCAGTCATTGCTATTTATACTTTAACCCGGGGCGATTTACTCAAAGGATTTTTGGCTGGAATTACGCTGGCAATGGCCATGTTACCAGAGGAATTTCCGGTGGTTCTGACCATTTTTCTAGCGGTAGGAGCCTGGCGAATGTCGAAAAAACATGTGCTTACACGCAAACCTGCTGCCATTGAAACTCTTGGTTCGGCCACTGTTTTATGCACTGATAAAACGGGAACTATCACTCAGAATAAAATGACTGTTACAAGGCTTTTTAACGGATCCGACTTTTTTGATGTGTCAGTTGAAAATACTTTTCCTGATCCTTTTCACGAAATTATTGAATTTGGAATTCTATCAAGCCAGACAAACCCGTTTGATCCTATGGAAAAAGCAATAATCAATATTGGCGACAAATATCTTCAAAACACTGAACATATTCATGTCGATTGGATCATGGAAAAGGAATATCCGCTTTCGAAAGAGTTGCTTGCCATGTCGCGGGTTTTTTCGAATACAGGAAAGGACGAAAAGGTGATTGCCGCGAAAGGTGCGCCCGAAGCAGTTTTTGATTTATGCCACCTTTCGGAAGTTAAAATCGAAGCTTATAAAAAGGCCATCGAAGAAATGGCATCTTCAGGTTTGCGTGTTTTGGGCGTTTGCAGGGCAAAATTAAATCACAAAAACCTCCCTGATATACAGCATGATTTTGATTTTGAATTTATCGGATTAATTGGTTTGTCGGACCCGATTCGCGAAAATGTGCCGCAGGCAGTGGCTGAATGTTACAAAGCCGGAATCAGGGTAATCATGATCACCGGCGATTATCCTGTAACCGCGATGAACATCGGGAAGGAAATCGGTATTGAGAATCATGAGCTTTGCATTACCGGTACTGAACTTCAGGAAATGTCGGAGGATGAACTTTGCGACCGCATCAGGGAAGTTAACATTTTTGCAAGGGTGGTTCCCGAGCAAAAACTGAAAATTGTAAATGCACTGAAAAAGAATCGCGAAATTGTGGCGATGACAGGCGACGGAATTAATGATGCACCGGCTTTAAAAGCAGCAAATATTGGTATTGCAATGGGCGAAAAAGGTACCGATGTGGCCCGCGAAGCTTCATCGCTCGTATTAATGGACGACAATTTTGCATCAATCGTGGGAGCTGTAAAAATGGGACGCCGTATTTTCGATAACCTTCAAAAAGCCCTCAGCTATATTTTTGCCATTCACGTACCAATTGCCGGATTATCATTGATACCGGTACTTTCCGCTAATCTTCCACTTATACTTTGGCCTGTACATATCGTTTTTCTTGAGTTAATCATCGATCCGGCATGTTCCATTATTTTCGAAGCTGAAAAAGAGGAGAAAAATGTGATGTCGAGACCTCCAAAAGAAATCGATGAACCATTTTTCGGAGCAAAAAAGATTTTGCTGAGTTGCCTGCAGGGCGTTGGAATTCTGCTGGTTTGCCTGCTGATTTATTTTGTGAGCCTGAATATGGACTATTCTGAAAAAGAGGCGAGGACCTTCACTTTCGTTTCACTTATTGTTTCGAATATTGCGGTAATTCTTTCTAACCGTTCGTGGACTTCTGGCATTTTTACAATTATTGCTACTCCAAACAAAACTGTAAAATGGGTAGTTGGTGGGGCTGTGATTTTTCTGTTGCTCATATTGAATATTCCGTTTTTACTAAATCTGTTTCAATTCGAAAAAATCGGGTACATGGAATTGTTGATTAGCACGCTGGCAGGGTTTTCAAGTATTATTTGGTTCGAAATTTATAAACGATTCCGTCGGAACAAATTGTCGATTATTTAATTTCTGAAATAGGCCACAAAATTAATAGTATGAAAAACAGGGTTGAAAAAGAACGTGGTTTCTGGAACTCGTTTTCTGGTAAATACGACAGTTTTATCAACAGTACATTGGCTCCAACCTACAAGCAGTTGTATCAAAAACTGAAAACTGATGTTTTTGGTTCTGCAAAGGTTTTGGAAATTGCAACAGGAACAGGTTTGATTGCGTTTGAAATCAGCAGTGATGTGAATGAAATTACGGCTATCGATATCGCTCCTGAAATGATAAGAATTGCCAGTGAAAAGCAATCAACTCAAAACATACAAAACGTTATTTTTGAGGTGGGAGACTCCTGTAATCTTTCCTTCGAGGACAGCTCATTTGATGTGGTAATTGCATCAAATGTTTTGCATCTTCTGTTCGATCCCGAAAAATCACTGTCAGAAATCAGGCGGGTACTGAAACCTGGCGGATTTGCCATTCTTCCAACTTTTTGTCATGCTGAAAATTTCAAAAGCCGCATTATTTCAAACTTTATAAGTTTATTCGGATTTCGTGCCCGAAACAAATGGACAACAAAGAGTTTTGAAAGCTTTGTCACTAAAAACAGTTTTAAGATTGTAAAAAGCGAAATTATCTTTGGGAAAATTCCATTATTGTATTTATTGACAGGGAAGTAGGGCCGGGTTTTCTCCAAAGTGTTTTATTTCGTTGTTTTGTGTGTCTTCTCTTTTTTATTCTTCTTCTCGGCAGATTCTACAGGTTTTTGAACTTCTTTTACCCATTCCTTTTGAATAAAGCTGATAAACGCATCAAAATCATGCTGCGTGATAACCCTGTCTTCCTTTTCTCCCAAAACCGAATCGATGGGGAAACGATAATTTAATCTTAAAGCCAATTCGTAATAATCAGCCAGAAAACTATCTGGCTTTTTGAGCGGGTAGGGTGGTAAAGTGCTTTCTGTTCCAGGTACAAGCCAGGGAATCAGGTACGAGTCGAGATCGAGATATCTTTTTAAAGTTACTTTGTTGCTTGGGTATCGTTTGCTGTTAGTGTACCAAACCTGGTTCACCGAAAGCATCGCATCAAAAGTTTCGTTTTCAGTTTGAACCACTTCAAGACTATCAAGCATTTTAAAGAGTTCATCTGTCATTGCTTCATCGTAAGGCAGTTCACTTTTAATAGCACGCATTCCCAGGTGAACGCCCATCAGGTTTGAATACATATCCTCGGGTGAAAAACTTGAAAACCGCTCGGGTACTAGCGGTACATATCGCGCCCCAAACCAGGTTGATATTTCGTGCCAAACCGACAAATCGTATGAAATTTTACCAGCAAGCGCAACAATCTCGTCCTCAGTAAGATTATCAGGAATTTTCAATGTAAGTGATTTTGAGCCACCTTCGTTACGTAAATCAATATAAGTTAAAGTAGCGTCAGTTTGGCCGGCTTTTATCAGGTCGTACAAATAGGCCGTCCAGTCGGCACAATCACGTAAATGTCCCAAATCAATAAATCCGCCACGATGAGTGTAAACAATCCCGTTTTTTTCAGTTCGATGACCCATAAATTGGTGCGCACCCATGATTTCTACAGATGTAATATCTGTTTTCCGGGCAAACGGTACAGCAACAAAACCAATTTCAACACCAAATCCGCAACATGTGCGAATGATACGCGGAGGCGGAACTGAGAGTTCTTTTTTTGTGAGATCGGGTGATTTGGCCAACGTTGAAANNCGACAAGCGTTAATATTAATCCAATGATTTGTGCTGATTTTATTCTGATATTCATTGTTTTTGAATTCTAAGCGGGCACAAAAGTAAATATATTCGTGAAAAAATCTGGATTCAGAAAATTAACTCCTTCAACCATTATCAATATCCGGCAGCCTGTCCGTCTTTTCTCGACTCTGAAGCACCGTAATACACCTTGTTTTTGCGGTCGTACATAATGGCCTGATAACCACCGTATGGTCCTTTTTCAAAACGGATATAATGCCCTTTGCTCATCAGTTCGCGAATGGTTTCGTATTCAAAACCGCTTTCAAGCGAAACTACGCCGCCATCGGTCATTTTTTCGTCGGTTGGCTCACTCGACCCTTCGTGACTGATGCGCGGAGCATCGCCTGCTTCCTGCAAATTCATCCCAAAATCGATAAGATTACAAACAATCTGGGTGTGACCTTGTGGCTGCATTCCTCCACCCATCACGCCAAAGCTGATAAACGGTTCTCCATCTTTTGTAATAAATGCCGGAATTATTGTATGAAAAGGCCTTTTGTGCGGTTCGTAAACATTAAAGTGCCCTTCTTCGAGCGAAAAAAGTTCGCCCCGGTCCTGCAACACAAATCCAAGCTGCCCGGGTGTCATACCCGAACCCATGCCGCGGAAGTTACTCTGAATAAGTGAAACCATATTTCCTTCACTGTCGGCAGTGGTAAGGTAAATGGTGTTGGGCGACTCAGGAAAACCCGCCGGATAATTTCGCGCAGCCCGGTTTTGGTCAATCAATGCAGCCCGCTTTTTCCCATATTCTTCCGATATCAATGCGCTAACCGGAATTTTGTTGAATTCAGGGTCGGCATAAAATTTCGCCCGGTCTTCGAAAGCTAATTTTTTTGCTTCAATAAAAAGGTGCATGTATTCGGGCGAACCAAATCCCATACTTTTTAAATCGAAATTTTCAAGAATATTCAACATTTGCAGTGTTGCAATTCCCTGTCCGTTGGGCGGAAGTTCCCACACATCATAACCACGGTAATTTGTCGAAACTGGTTCAACCCAATCGGAATGGTGGTCTTCAAAATCTTTCATCGTAAAAAATCCGCCATTTTCACGCAGATATTTTACCATTTTTTCGGCCATTTCGCCACGGTAAAAAACATCGCGGCCTTCTTTCCCTATTTTTTCCAGTGTATTTGCGAGAAATGGATTTTTGAATATTTCACCTTTTGCCGGAGCTTTTCCACCGGGCATATAAATCTCGGCAAAGCCCGGGTATTTTTGCAGCGACCGCGAATTACTCTGCCAATAGTAGGCAATTACTTCCGAAACAGGAAAACCCTCGCGGGCATATTTTACCGCCGGAGCAAGTATTTCGCTCATCGGCTTTTTTCCAAATTTTTTATTCAGCTCAAACCAGCCGTCAACACATCCCGGCACCGAGACCGAAAGCGGTCCCAATGCAGGTATTTTTGTAAAGCCATTTTCTTTAAAATATTGCAGTTTAAGTTCGTATGGCGAACGGCCACTGCCATTCAATCCATACAATTTACGGGTTTTTGCATCCCAAACGATGGCAAAAATATCGCCGCCAATCCCGTTGCCGGTGGGTTCCATCAACCCTAAAACCGCGTTTGCTGCGATGGCAGCGTCAATCGCATTTCCGCCCGATTTTAAAATATCGAGCGCAACCTGCGTGGCCAGCGGCTGGCTGGTGCAAGCCATTCCGTGTTGCGCGATTACCTCGCTGCGTGTGGCAAAATTATGGCCGGTAATGCGGTCCTGCGCAAATAAAGTAAGGGCGGGAAAAACGAAAGCTAAAACGGTGAAAAGTTTCTTCATCTGACATTGATTAATTTATTGTTTGCAGTGCTGAACATATTCGAAATTACACTGAATTGCCCAAATTTATTGAAATATTGGCATCGTGTTGCCAAAATTTCATAAAATATTGGCAATTCAAGGTTGTGTTAGTCGATTTATCAGGAGGAAGTTAATCCGGTTTGTTTGCGAATATCTTTTATCTTCGGGAAAAAAACTGATGGAACGTTTTCTCGCCGGGTGCGCCAGATATATTGCTCAAAAACATGCTCAGCATCTTCACGAAATCTGCCTCGTTTTTCCCAACCGACGGGCGGGTATCTTTTTTTGTTCGTACCTGCAAAACGAAATTTCAAAACCTGTAATTGCGCCTGCCATCACTACAATTGGAGAACTGTTTGCCGGTTATTCCAGCTATTTTCAAGCCGAAAAATTACAGCTTATTTCGCTGCTGTTCGATGAGTTCAGAACACACACACAAACAGCCGAAACTTTTGACCAGTTTTATTTCTGGGGAGAAATTCTTTTGGCCGATTTTAACGACATCGACAGGTATTTTGTGGATGCCCGTGATTTGTTTACCAATATTGCCGACCTGAAGGAAATCGACCATGTTTTTGATTATTTAACCGACGAACAAAAAGCTGCTCTCGAGCAATTCTGGGGAAGCGTTGCTGTGGTCGGACGTAAAGATTTTCAGCAAAAATATTTGCAGGTTTGGAGTAAACTGTTTGCTGTTTATGCAGGTTTTAAATCGGTTTTAAAAGAAAACGACCTGGCTTTCCCGGGAATGGCCGACCGGCAGGTAATCGAAGAAATGGAAGCAGGTAAGCTTGAATTCGGGTTTGAGAAGTATTATTTTATTGGGCTGAATGCCCTGAACGAATGCGAAAAGCGATTGTTCAACCACCTGCTGAAGGAAGAAAAAGCAGCATTTCTTTGGGATTCTGACAGGTTTTATACCAATGAGAAAACCAACGAAGCCGGTCGTTTTATGCGCGAAAACCTTTTGCGATTTCCGTCGCCAGCCGATTTTGTGATGACAGACAATCATTTCAGTAAACCAAAAAAAATAAAACTTGTAGCCGTTTCATCAAACTATGGGCAGGCACAACAAATTCCTGTCTTTCTGAACGAGATTAACCAGGCAGAGCCTTCACGGTTTGATGAAACAGCAGTTGTGCTGGCCGATGAGTCGCTTTTATTTCCGGCCTTGGGAGCGGTTCCATCAGAAGTTGGAACGGTAAACATTACGATGGGTTATCCGGTGAAAAACTCGATGATTCACGGTTTGCTGATATTACTGGTTCAATTGATGAAAAACAAGCGGGTGGATGCGAACGGAAATATTACGGCGTATTACCGTTATGTGACCGATATTCTGAATCACCAGTTGCTGGCGACAGCCGAACCCGAAAAGGGCAGGTTTTTTATCAGCGAAATTCAGTCGCGGAATAAAATTTCGATAGCGCTGACCGATATTCAAATTTCACCGCTGCACAGTAAAATATTTACATTACCCACAAAAACAGCCGATTACTGCGGTTATTTTCTGGGTGTTTTATCCGAAATATTCAAATTGCACAAAGCTGAAGAGGACAACGATTCCATCGTTCAGGAGATTATTTTTTCGGTATATAGCTCCATCGAAAAATTAGACGTGCTGATTAAAAAAGTGGTGACTGAGCAACAACGCGAAATCAGCGATACAGTATTTTTTCGTTTGCTCACACAGTATTTAAATTCCGAGACTGTATCTTTTGAAGGCGAACCATTGGCCGGATTGCAATTAATGGGAATTTTGGAAACGCGTTGCCTCGACTTTAAAAATCTTGTGATTCTGGGGCTGAACGAAAGCAAATGGCCACGTACCTCAACTGCGCCATCGTTTATTCCGGCCAATATCCGCAAGGGTTTTGGCTTACCCGGCATTGATGAACAGGATGTGATGTACGCCTATTATTTTTATCGCCTCATTCAGCGGGCCGAAAATATTACAGCCACTTACAACGTGGTGAAAGATGGAATTGGCACCGGCGAATTGAGTCGCTACGGTTACCAGTTGCTTTTCGATTCGCCGCACCAGCCTGAAAAACTAAACCTTGGCTTTTCGTTTGCCAGTAATCCCATTCAGCCGGTTTTGGTAAAAGGAACGCCCGAAATTGCGCGTCAACTGCTCGAATACAACCAATCGGGAAAAGCGCTTTCGCCAAGCGCAATTAATGCTTACCTGCAATGCAGCCTGCGGTTTTATTTCAGGTACATTGCCGGGTTGCCCGAACCGGAAGAGGTGAAGGAGGAAATTGACGGCGCAATTTTCGGTACAATTTTCCACGAAACGCTTGAAGAGTTGTACCAACCTTTTGTGGGTAAAACTGTTACATGGGCCGATATCGAAAAAATTCTGGAAAACAGGTTGGTTACCGACAATTTATTGCTTCGGAAAATCAGGAAGATTTACCTGAAACAACCGGAAGTTGAAGGAAAGTTTATTCCTGAAGGAAAAACGGTACTGTTTTTCGAAAACATGAAAACCTACCTGCAACAGCTTTTAAAAACCGATGCAAAATATGCTCCTTTTGAAATTGTAAGTCTCGAAAAAAGTTGCCAGACAAAGCTCGAAGTAANNTTAAATCAATTGCTGAGCTTTTTGCCAGCGAAAAGAAAGATCCGAAAAAGGAAATTCTACAGGCACTGGTTTATGCACTTATTTTATCCGATGAAACTGGAGAACAGGAAGTTAAACCTGTGATTTACAGTCTTCGGAAATTATTCGACGAAAATTTTAATCCAAACATCCGATTCGAAAAAACTGATTTTTCGTTACCCGAAATAAAACAGGAACTCGTTGAACATCTGAAAAATCTGCTGGCTGAAATTTTTTCGGAAAACAACACTTTTCAGCAAACACAGTTTCCTGAACATTGCAAATATTGCGCGTACAGTAAAATCTGTATGCGTTACTGATTTTCAGACTGATATTGCAGTGTTTCAAACCGCACTGAACGTAATTCACCATTCTTGAAAATCTTTTTTACTTTTGCTGCAAGTTTTCAAATCGAATCAATGAATTCTCTCGAAATAGTTTATTCCAGAAATGTTGTTGAGTTTGTAACCGTGGCCAATGAATTTTGCCAGTCGGTTGAACAGGTTGCCCGGATTTCGGCATCAGCAAATTTGCAGAAAATGCAGAAATTGTTGCCGTTACTTTATCTGAAAGCTTCGCTTTTGCCACAAACAGAGCGGGTTTTAGACGAGGAGCTTGAAAAATATGTGAGCGAATTCGATTACAATGTGTTGCACCAGAAATGGCTGGCTTTGCTGAATGAAAACGATAGCTTTTACGAAGTTTTTGATCCTAATATTCAGTTCGGGCACGAAGCTGTTACTGCAAGCATTTCGGAAAACCTGATGGATATTTACCAGGATATCAAAAATTTTGTGGTTGCCTACAGCCTCGGAAATGAGGAGGTGATGAACGACGGATTGGCTGAATGCGTGGAGCATTTTACTGAATTCTGGGGACAACAGTTGGTGAATGTTTTGCGCGCTGTGCACAAGTTGGTGTACAGCAATATCGATTTTGACAAACAGGATTTTAATGATGAGGTTCAACCCGGAAAGGGCAATCCAAAATGGCTCGACAGCTTTTGGGGAACCGATGAAGATACAGAGAATGTTTAAAGAAAGTATTACAAAAGAGGAACTTACAGATTTGCCATTGCGTTGGTTCGAGGGCGAAATTGTTGTGGTGGATACCAAGGAAAAACTACAGTTTGCCATGGAATTCCTTTCGCAGCAATTGATAATCGGGTTTGATACAGAAACAAAACCGTCGTTTAAAAAAGGGGTGATAAACAGGGTGGCGCTGCTGCAATTGTCGGCTGGCAACCGTGCATTTTTGTTCCGCTTGCACAAAATCGGTCTGCCCGAAGTGGTTTGCCGGCTTTTGGCCAATCCCGGAATTATCAAACCTGGCGTTGCCATTCACGATGATATTAAAGGACTTCAGAAATGGAAAAATTTTAAACCCGGCGGTTTTATCGATTTGCAAGACCACGCCAAATCGATTGGAATTACCGATTTCAGCCTGAAAAAATTAGCTGCAATTACTTGTGGTTTCCGCATTTCGAAAGGGCAACAGCTTTCGAACTGGGAGGCCGACGAACTTACCGAAGCCCAGCAAATTTATGCTGCAACCGACGCGTGGGCTGCGCTCGAAATATTTGAAAACTTTTCAAAAAATTAAATCATGGTTGAAGAAATGGCCAAAATCTTTCTGAAACCAGGGAAAGAACAATCGCTGAAACGCTTTCATCCGTGGGTTTTTTCGGGAGCAATTGGAAAAGCTGAAGGCAAACCCGAAGAAGGCAACCTTGTGAATGTGTATTCGGCCAATGGCGAA
>DPCJ01000123.1 GCA_003516705.1 Prolixibacteraceae bacterium
CGCTTAGATCGAACTAACGTTAATAAATAAACAATTTTATTCATGGAAACGTTTTAGATATAAAATGTTTCCGTTGTTTTGCAGCGATTTTATTGAAAACAGAAAATGAACTTCGATTCAAAATTTAACGATTCAAAACTGACAACAATTCTAGACCGGATTGTGGAGTTGTTTTACGAATATGGCATTCGCAATCTGAATATGGACGACATCAGCAGCCATCTGAAAATCTCAAAAAAAACACTTTATCAACACGTTAAAAGCAAGGAGGATTTAATTGAGCATCTTTTTGCTTACGACTCTTTTAAGTGGAATAAAAAGATTTCGGAAATAAAAGTCAACGAAATAAATGCCATCGACATTCTGATTCAGGTGAGCATTTTTATTTACGACGAAATGAGCAGGCTCAATCCGAAACTGAAGTTTGAAATGAAAAAGTACTACGAGCCAATATTCAACCACCATATGATTGAGAAGCAAAATCAAATTTTCAGCCAGCTGAGCAAAAACATGCAAAAAGGTAAAGCCGAAGGTTTGTACCGCGAAGATGTTGACATTGAACTAACAGCCCGTTTATACATCCGTAACCTTTTAGACATGCATAACAAAGAATACTGTTTTGGAAGCGAAATCACCTTTAACCAGGTTTTTGAAGTAATGTTCGAGAATCATATCAGGGCTATCTCAACACCCGCCGGACTGGCTTATTTTGAAAAAAGAAAATCAGAACTTATTCATCTACAGAAAAATATCAACTTATAATTCATTGAAAACATGTTTGGAAAACAAAAAATTACGCTGCTTTTAGCCGTCATAATCCTGACGGGATCGCTATCAGCAANNTCGGAACTCGACATGCAAATTGCCCAAAAGAAAATTTGGGAGACCACAGCTTCAGGGTTACCACAATTCAATGCCAAAGGAAATTACCAGCATACATTTAAGGTACCAACGGTTAGTTTTGGCGGAGGTATGGAATTATCCAACACTAACATTCCATTCGACCCTACTACAAATACCGGGACAATAAGTAGCGTAACCTTGCAAAGTGGCGAAAGCATTTATATGAATGCCACACCAGGAGCCGAAATTGAACTGGGTGTACCAAATTATACAACCTTCGATTTTACCGTTTCGCAGTTAATTTTCAGCGGGGCATACATTGTTGGGTTACAGGCTTCAAAGGTGTATTACAATTTTTCGGCAAATAATGCCGAAAAAACAAAACTCGATGTTGTTGAGTCGGTTGCAAATACCTATAATGTAATTCAATTAGCCGAGGAGAGTGAAAAGATTCTCAAACAGAACCTCGATAACATCAATAAAACCCTGTATGAAATTAATGAAATGAATAAACAGGGATTTGTTGAAAAAACTGATGTGGACCAGCTTGAATTATCAGCCAACACTGTTCGCAATGCAATTAACCAGGTGGAAAGCAATGTTGAAATTACTTACCGTTTATTAAAAATTCAGCTTGGTATTGAAGATAGCACTGATGTTAAGGTAACCGACCCGTTAGAATCGGGCGATGCTTTAGGTATTTCTATTGCTGCTCTGGTAAGCGAACCTTTTGTACTTGAACAGAATGTGGATTTCAAGTTGATTCAGATTTCTGAAAAGTCGGCCGAACTACAATTAAATCTGGCCAAAAGTAATTTTTTGCCCACCATTTCGGCCTTTTATAATCACACTGAAAAAATCAATAAACCTGCTTTTGATTTTGCACCAAAAGACATTATCGGTGTCAGCCTAAATATACCAATCTTCAGCAGCGGACAACGATTATCGGTTGTTTCGCAGCGTAAAATGGACCTTGAAAAAGCAATCAATACACGCAAATTTGTTTCGGGAAGTTTGCTGATGCAAGCCACACAGTATCAAAGCGATTTAAAGGTAAAACTTGAAAACTATAAGAACCAGCAAAAAAGCAAACAACTGGCCGACGAAATTTATCAGCGCACACTCGAGAAATATAAACAAGGACTTGCTACAAGCCTCGATTTAATGAATAGCCAAAATCAGTATTTAACCAATCTGACCAACTATTACCAGAGTATTTACGATTTGCAAAGTTCAAAAACAAAACTCGAAAAACTGTTTAATATCAACCAAATACAGCAATAAAATGAAATTTACAGAGATGACAAAAATTAAAACAGAAACAATAATAACAATGAAAAAACTACTCTATTCGGCCGCTATGATTGCTTTTCTAATCTCGTGTGGCCAGGGAACCGATAAAAATGCGGAACTCGAAAAACTTAAAGCACAACGCGACCAGATTAACCAGCAGATTGCTCAACTTGAAATTGAAATCAATCCGGAAGGAAAACAGGCTGAAGAAAAAGCAATTGCGGTAAAAACTACAGATGCAACTGAATGCATTTTCGATCACTACATTCAGGTGCAGGGTACAGTTGATGGCGACCAGAACATAGCTGTAAGTCCGCAAATGGCTGGTATTGTAACTGCTGTTTATGTAAAAGAAGGAACATCGGTGAAAAAAGGCCAGGTTTTAGCTGAACTTGATGACCAGATAACACGTCAGTCGCTTGAAGAGGTAAATACGCAACTGGCACTTGCAAACAATATTTATCAGAAGCAGTCGGCACTTTGGGAAAAAAATATTGGCAGCGAGGTACAGTATCTTCAGGCCAAAACCAACAAGGAATCACTCGAACAACGTGCAAAAACAATTGAAGAGCAGCTAAAACTTGCTAAAGTTGTTTCGCCCATCAGTGGCACGGTTGAAAGCGTTCCACTCAGAGTAGGCCAGATGGCTTCTCCAGGGATGCCCACTTCCACCATCAGGGTGATTAATATGAGCGTGGCAAAAATTACTGCCGATGTTTCAGAAACATACGCTTCACGTATCAAAAACGGGAATCCGGCAATTGTAAGTTTCCCCGATATAGGCAAGGAAATTGAAACAAAACTCAGCTTTACAAGTCGTTTTATCGATCCTACAAACCGTACATTTAAAGCTGAATGTAAAATTTCGTCGAAGGATGTTGAGTTGAGGGCGAATATGATGGCCAACATAAGGATTAAAGATTATACCAACGAAAAGGCATTCTGTGTGCCGGTAAATCTTGTTCAAAGTAACCAGGACGGCAAATTCCTTTTCGTTGCAATTCAGGACGGAACTAACTGGAAAGCCGAACGTCGTTTGGTTAAAACCGGATTAGATTATGATGGTACAATGGAAATTACCGGAGGTTTAAATGTTGGCGATAAAATTATCGTTTCCGGTTTTCAGGGACTAAATGCCGGTCAGAAAGTAATATTCTAATCAACAAAATCTGACAAATCATGTCGAAACAAAATAAAATAAAGGAATTTTTTGCAACAAGTTGGGCCATTGATAACCGGACAAGTATTTATGTGCTTGCCATATTTATCTCGGTCCTCGGGTTGATGAATTACTACGCCATACCCAAGGAAACTTTTCCACAGGTTGTTATTCCGTACATCGTCGTTGCCACTCCCTACCCGGGAACATCTCCCGAGGATATTGAAAACCTGGTTACCCGCCCGATTGAAAAACAGCTCAAATCAATCTCTAATGTAAAAAACATCACCAGCAATTCGGTACCCGATTACAGTGCCATTGTTGTTGAATTCGATCCTGATCTTTCAATTGAAACAGCTAAACAGCGGGTGCGCGATGCAGTTGACAAAGCAAAAACCGATTTGCCCACCGATTTACCGGCCGACCCTGATATCAGCGACATCGATCTCTCGGCAATGCCTGTGATGTTTATCAATATTTCAGGAAACTACGATTTGGTTAAGCTGAAAAATTATGCCGAAATTGCCCAGGACCGTATTGAAGGTTTAAAGGAAATAACAAGGGTTGATATTGTTGGTGCTCTCGACAGGGAAATACAGATTGACGCCGACATTTTTAAAATGCAGGCTGCAAAAGTTACTTTCGGTAATATTGAACAGGCCGTTTCTCTTGAAAACCTTACAATTTCGGGCGGTAATTTCACCAATAACGGAACNNGGTTAAATGGTGAAAACGTAATTACACTCAATATTATCAAAAAGAATGGAGCCAACCTGCTCGATGCATCAGACCAGATTAAAGATATTATTGAAGAATTAAAAGGCCGCGAATATCCGAAAGACATTCAAATAACCATAACCGGCGACCAAAGCCGGTTTACACGCAACACACTCGAAGAATTGAATAATACCATCATCATTGGTTTTATTCTTGTTACCGTTGTACTCATGTTCTTTATGGGTTTAACCAACGCATTTTTNNATGTTCGCCTTTATTTTTGCGCTCGGGATTGTGGTTGACGATGCCATTGTGGTGATTGAAAACACCCACCGTTTGCATCGCTTTATTCCCGATATCAATAAAGCGGCAAAAGGGGCTGCAGGCGAGGTTTTTCTGCCCATATTATCAGGTACGCTTACCACTTTGGCGCCATTTTTCCCGCTGGCATTCTGGCCCGGGATTGTAGGACAATTTATGCACTACCTGCCGGTTACGCTTATTATAACGCTCTTTGCGTCGCTGTTTGTAGCTTACGTTTTCAACCCTGTTTTCGCCGTTTCGTTTATGAAACA
>DPCJ01000152.1 GCA_003516705.1 Prolixibacteraceae bacterium
CTAAAGTTGATTTAAGTTTAAAAAAATGATGATTAGCCAGAAACAGATTTTAAAAACTTCAATAACTGAAATTGAGCCTCAAAGTAATAATATGAATAGAATGAATGATGCAGCCAAAAGGAGTAAGTTGCATTTACAAATAAAAAATCGTCAATGATTTGAATGGTTATAACAATTAAACATCGCAAAAATGAAAAATTTAACAATGAGTTTATTGGTGGTTTTAAGTGCAGCATTAATTTTCACGGGCTGTGCTTCGTGGAATAAAACACAAAAAGGGGCGGTAATAGGAACCACAACCGGAGGTGCAGCAGGTGCTGTAATCGGCAGGGCCTCGGGTAATACGGCCCTGGGTGCAATTATCGGGGCAGCTGTTGGAGGCGCTTCAGGTGCTGTAATTGGTCGCCAAATGGATAAACAGGCCGAAGAGATAAAAAAAACTGTACCTGATGCAAAAGTTGAAAGAGTTGGCGAAGGTATTGTTGTTGAATTCAACAGCAGTATATTGTTTGGTTTCGACAAATCAAACCTTTCGGATGATGCAAAAGCAAATCTCGACAAACTGGTTGTTGTTTTGAATAATTATGCTGATACCGATATTGAAATACAGGGACATACCGACAGCAAAGGCAGCGAAGCATATAACCAGGACTTATCGGTGCAACGCGCCCGCTCAGTTTCATATTACCTGACGGATAAAAACATTAGCCCGAATCGCATTACAGTTAAGGGATTTGGGGAAACGATACCCAAATACGAAAATGATACAGAAAATGGCCGTACACAAAACCGCAGGGTTGAGTTTTTGATAACTGCAAATGAGAAAATGAAAGCTGAAGCAGAAAAAAACACACCAAATTAACTTACACATAATTTAAATAATTTAAAATGAAAACAATACAAGTTTCTTTGATTCTGACCTTTACACTTTTGGCTTCTATCGCCATAGCCCAAAGTAGCGTTAACGGAAAAACATCATTTGCCATTCTGGGTGGTGTTAATTTTCAAAATCTGAACCGTGAGAATGACAGTGGAGACAAACTCGAAAATGATTTGATTGTAGGTTATCATTTTGGAGTAAATGCCCAGGTTCCGGTTGCTCCTGAGTTTTATTTTCAACCGGGTGTACAGTTTAGCACAAAAGGTGCAAAAAATAAGGAAGATGCAATAACCAGCACTTATAAACTTTCTTACATCGAACTGCCATTGAATTTTGTTTATAAAGGCCAGTTAGGGAATGGTTATTTTATGGTTGGTTTTGGACCTTATGTTGCTTATGGAGTTGGAGGCAAAGCCAAATACGAAGGTGGTTCTGTAACTGCAGAGTCTGATATCAAATTCAAAAATGAAGTAGTTTCAGGCGATCCTTTAACTACGGTTTATATTAAACCGTTTGATGCCGGTGGTAATATTTTCTTCGGTTATGAAATTGCAGGTGGATTGTTTTTACAATTAAATGCTCAACTTGGTATGATTAACATTCAACCTGACCATTACCTCAATCCCGATGACAGTTCGACTCTTAAAAATACAGGCTACGGGCTTTCGCTTGGTTACAGATTCTGAATTCAAATATTTATGCTAAAAAGCTGCGATTTTTTCAGATATATCGTTTGATTCCCGTTTTATTGCTGGGTTACCAGTTTGCAATTATACAAAGGCGTTTATCAGTGACTTTTTAAACTGGTTCGGTAAATTTGAGGGTCAGGTATTCAGTGTGAATCTCATTCAATAATATTAATTCAAATTATTTTTTATGAAAAGAGTATATCAATATTTGTTATTTATAATGGTGTTTATTGCAGGAGCTGCATTAAACACAAAGGCACAGGAAGTCGGAGTTCGCTTTGGTGGAACCAATAGTACAGGTGGTGCCGCAATTGATGCAGTTTTTGGAACAGGAAGTGGAAGAATACACGCCGATCTGGGATTTTACAGAGAAGGTGTCGGAGCAGATGTCCTATGGGATTTACTCTACAAACCTCTCAGTGGCGAAGCTTTCAACTGGTATCTGGGGGTAGGCCCAACTACTTTTATTGCCAATGATTTCTGGATGTTGGGTGTAAGTGGTGAAATCGGACTTGAATATCGTTTTTCCGGCGCACCCATCGCCATCGGGGCCGATTGGCGGCCTACACTTTGGGTGGTTGAAGAAACAAAATTTGGCGCCGATTCATTTGGCCTGAATTTTCGTTTTGTCTTTTAGATCCAAAAATATTTTGAATAAAAAAGAGGCTTTCTCAGACAAACGAGAAAGCCTCTTTTTATACACAATTACTTCATTGTTACTTTGTTTCTACAATAACATATTTTGTTAGTTTCCAGAATTCTTCCGGATCTTCTATTTCGAGATATGCAATCTTATCATTTTGCTCAACCAACCGGTATGAGTCGTCTGGATGCTCCGAAATTAATTTTGCTTTCTTTGTGTTTAGCGGAAATTGGCTTGTATTTCTCATATCAAGCTTTGCAAAGTTATTTTCTGTAATATCATCACGGATAGCCTTATTTTTAGCAATTCCCAGGAATCCGCCTTCTTTGGTAAGAACTCCTTTATCTGCAAGCTGTCCATAAGTTCCGGCAACAAAATAAACTTCGTTCATCTCATTCTCTTTTTCCACAATTGTCTGCGATATTTCTGCAATTACTTGCGATTTGTATTCAATAGAATCATCTTTTGAAGCATTTTCGCTCCTTAATTGTACGATTTGCGTATCCATTTCAGCAATTTTAAAATCGCGTTGTTCAACTTCAGCCCTTAATTGTTGTATGTTGTTATCCTGCTCAGCTATGGTTTTGCTGAGTTGGGCTAATTTGTTTTTAAACGATTTTATGTCAATGCCCGATGCCTTTAGCTTTTTATCAAGTTCTTCAATTTTTTTACTACTTTCTTCAAGCATTTCGTTCATCAATTTAATATCGGCAACCAAAATTTCTTTCTGACTTTTACCTCCCTCATTCGGAACTGAAACCATTTGGTCGCGCTTGTTTCGTACAAACATCAGATTTTGTTCAATTTCATCGAATGTGCTGGCCATTTCGTTTACCA
>DPCJ01000207.1:0-12611 GCA_003516705.1 Prolixibacteraceae bacterium
GCGGCGAATGCACATTTTTAAAATTGATTGCAAACTCATTTACATTGAACAGAAAATGATTCACAATTGTAGTCTTTTCGAGCAGTGTTAACGAGTTATTTAATTCGAGCCAAATCTTTTTTCTTATATTTTCAAGTTTGGCCTGAATCCCCAATACATTGATATCAGGGTATTGCAGACGGTCGATGGTCAAGAAACCTGTCAGTAGATCCCTTGTTTCATTCTCTTCCAAAATCCAGTCGTGCAACAACCTGTAAGTTTCCTTAAACTGTAGGTGTTGAATGATATTTTCAATTCTTTCCTGGCAATTTCCATCGAGGCTGTTTTCCCATTTCTGCTCGAGAACAGGAATTATTTCATCAGTTTCTTTTAAAAGTTCTTTTTCAACCATTTCAAAAACAGTTGAATCGGGGTCGTCAAGCAGTCCTATCAGCGCATTAAGTTTTCGGTTCATCGTTGGTTTAGTCGGTTGTTAAACGTTGAAGAACCAGTGCAATCAGCTTTTTCATTTCGTCGTGGTAGCTCTCGTTTGCCTTGTGTGCAACTCGGTTGGCTATCAACAGACAAACGGTCAGTGCTTCGTGTCCCAGCATTTTCGAAAGGCCATAAATAGCCGAACTTTCCATCTCAAAGTTGGTGATTTTATAACCTTCAAATCTGAAAGTTTCAATCTGACTGTTTAACTGCGGTTCAGCAAGTGGCAAACGCAATACGCGTCCCTGCGGCCCGTAAAAACCGGGGGCTGAAATGGTAACGCCTTGAATAAATGGTGATTCAATGAATTTTAAGCGTAGTTTTTCCGACGCATCAACTACATAAAAAGTAGGAAGCGATTTGTTCCAGCCGGTAAAATCGCTGAAAGCTTTTTCAAACCGAAGGTCGCAATGTTGTTCACGGTTGGCGTAAAAGTTGAGCATACCATCAAAACCAATCGATTTTTCTGAAACCACAAATGAATTCACAGGTAAATCAGGCTGAAGTCCGCCGGATGTTCCGATTCTTATAATTTCAAGCGTTTTATGCGTGGTTTTGATTGTTCGTGTTTTTAAATCGATATTGACAAGTGCATCAAGCTCGTTCAGCACAATGTCAATGTTATCTGTGCCAATTCCGGTCGATAATACAGTAAGCCTCTTTCCGTTAAACCATCCTGTAATAGTTTTAAATTCACGGTTTTGCACTGAAAATTCAATCTTATCAAAAGATGAAGCAATTGTATCAACTCTAGCAGGATCGCCAACAAGAATCACTTTGTCAGCAAGATTTTCAGGCTTCAGATGAAGATGGAAAATGGAACCATCATCGTTTATTATCAATTCAGAATGTGGTATCATGTTTAATTTAATGGTAGCGACCAAAACTATTTAATTTTAAATGAACAACAATTACCTGAGACCCTGAAAATATAAACAGGCTCTAATTAAAAATCAGGCAGGTACGCAGGAAATTGTTTACAACTCAACCTATGTTAAACACATTTACCAAACTACTGAAATGAATATTCGTCAAATTAGATTTTGATGGGTGATTTTTATATTTTTGACCATCAAAAAAACTAAATGCAGCTTTATGTCATTTAAAATATTCTCACTCCAGCTACTTGGTAAAATTAAACCGGTTGAAACCATTGAGGTACGCAGAAAACAATTGCTTAATGATTTTATTGAATTTCAGCAGGTTGAGCAATCTGATGAACTAAAGAAATACCTCGAATTGGAGAATGAGGTAAGTTCGGCCGGATTTAAAAAGAAAAAGGAGGAGATAGAATCGCTCAAATTTAAAGGAAGCCGCGAATGCAGTTTACTAAAGGAGTTTTCGGGATTGCAGAAAAAAAATTCGATAAAAGATTATTTCAAAATCGAAGGTTCAGCCGATTTGCAACAATACACAAAACTAAAAACATCTGAAAAAATAACTGAGTTTTTCGGTCTTAAAAAGTTTGTTACCGAAGGTGCATTTGCCAGGGAAAAGAAGGAAATACTGGCACAGGTTTTTAAAGGTTCAAACGAAGAAAAACAGTGGAAAGAATTTGTAAAACTTGAAAATTCGAATAAGATTAAAGCCTGGGTTGAATTGCAAAACCCGACCCGGCTGAAAGAAGAAGAAACAAAAAAACACTCGAAAAAACTCCGGTTGTTTAAGGAGATCCAAAATAGTCAATCGCTGAAACGCTACCTTGAGTTAAAGGAAGTGGTAAATAGCGATGCTTTTAAAAAACGAAGTGATTTTTTAAAGGATAAAACCAAATTTGAAAAAAGCGATGCTAATAAAAAGTATCAGAAATTCAAACAATTGGAATCGGATAATGAAGTTCGGTTTTATATNNGCAGTTGCTTGAAATGAAAAAGCTGCCGCATCTTGTAAAATATTTCAAAAATAAGGGAACCACAATTTTTGATTTTCACCGGAACTGGGAAGTAGCTTTTGCCGACGATTTTTCAGCAAATAAAATCGATACTGAAAAATGGAGTTTTACTTCGTTTGTGGCGGGTAAAATGTTGGGCGACAACTATTCGCTCGCGGGCGATTTACATGTTTTTACCAAAGGCAACAATTTAAAGACCGGTAAAAAACTAACCATCGAGGTGAGAAAGGAGAAGGCTGTGGGTAAAGTGTGGAAAACGACAGCCGGTTTTGTTCCTGCTGAGTTGGAATACACGTCAGGACTTGTTTCAACATGGAACAGCTTTGAAATGGAAGATGGAATTTTTGAAGCAAAGATAAAATATGAGCCGACGCATACTGTGGTCAGTTCGTTTTATCTTGCCGGCAACCAGGATTTGCCTCGGGTTAACCTGTTGGAAATGGGAACCAAAAACCGCCTGGGTGTTTTAACTTTAAACAACAGCAAAGCCAATGTTGAAGGACTTGATATCGCAAATCTCAATAAAGGTCTGTGGTATATTTTCAGTATCGAAAAGCAGGGAAGTAATTTTACCTGGAAAATCAACGAAACTGAAGTTCTAACCTTACAGCTTCCTGCAATAAAAGGGAAATTACATCTTAATGCTTCGAGCCTTGTTGTTGAAGAAATTCCGGTATCGCAACTGCCTGTGCCCTTTGAGATTGAATGGGTGAAATGCTGGCGTAAAATGAAGTAATTATATCAAGCACCAAATATTCAACATCCAATATCGAGAATCCAGAATCCTGTATCATCCCATTCATCAAAATCCACGTTTATTAAACATGATATACCCGAAATTTAGCATCAGGTAAAAACGTGTATTTTCTTTTTCGTAATAGTTAATCGACAAACTCAACGGGCCTGCACCGGTTTTGTAAACAACTGCCGCAAGTCCCTGCAGATAGTAATTACGTATAAATTGTTTGGGTTGAACAATGCCATTTTGGGGTGGTAAAAGTTCGTTGATAGGTACAAAAACATATCCTTCCAGCCTGAAATCCAAGTCTGTAGCTAATCCAAAAACGGTATTTACGCCACTGGCAACATAATTGTTTGAGTGATAATTTTCGATAAACAGCGATTTGCTGTGAGGGGTTGGGTAGAATCCAGGTGCAGCGAGTTTAGATGATCGAAAATTACTGAAATCCTTTTTATTGCTGAAAACAGCTTCAGCCAGTATCCCTGTGGTGAATTTGTTATTCAACTTAAAAAACCGGGTGGTGTGGGCTTCAGCCTGAAAATAGTCGTGATTTTTGGTAGTTTCAACAGCATTTTTTCCCGAAGTGGTTCCTGGTTTGTTGGTTTCTTTGCCTGTGATATATTTTAATGTAAAATACCGGTAGGCGCCTTCAGTAGCATATTGGCTGTAATTCAGTGAATTGTTTTCTATCCCGATTTGCGTACTGAAAGCTTTAAAAGTGGTTTTATCGGGTTCATCGTTTTTACTGAAAATATCGGTCTGGTAGTATTGATCGGTACTGTTTGAATAGGCTACTCCACCATATACTTTGTTGTGAATTCTCCATGGCAGCCCGATTTCGAAACGGGTGCTGTTTTCGTTTTGAATTATGAAAGGAGGTCGTACATCTTCGAAAAAAAGCTCGGTACTTGAAGCAAAATAATCCCACCGATTATATGTGGAATATCCGGCTAAGTAAAACGGCAGAGCCGCTGGATAATCGATTCGAGCACCTAATTTAAATGAACTGTAAAACCTACCGAAATAAATATTTGAGTTTAATGAATACGCCCGGCGCTGATAAGTGCGGTAGTTAAAACTGGCAAATCCCTGGTTGATGGGTTTGGTAGAAATATTGCCACCGATTTTAACCTCCAGTTTTTTTTGAGGGTCAACTTTCAGGTGCAAATCATAATATCCGGTTTCGGGATTATACCTCGACACTGGCATAATTGACTTAATGTGTTCATCGGCAATCAGTTTGAAATATTCCTTTTTGAAATCATAAAGTGTAACCACATCGTCTTTTCCTTTAATTGCCTGAATGATGTATCTTCTCTGCATTGGGTCTTTTACCCCTTCAACCTGAATATTCTGAAAGAAAAGCTCAGGTTTCTTTTTATTTAGTTTTGCCCGTGTCTCGTTAACATTGGAAGGTGTGATACGGCGTTTTATCAGACTTTTAATACTGTCGAGCGAATTATAGGCAGTGCGCATACCTTCAACCATAATCATGTCGGCTTTATTCCAATCGAGCAGTCCCACGCCTTTAAACTGGCTTTTTAACAAAATGCCCTCGTTTTCATCAATCTCGAAATTGGTTGGCCGCATTACAAGGTTCGAAATCTGCGCCATTAAATCATCAGAATTTGCAGTTTTCTGGTCGTCGGCTACCTGGTGACCAATAATCACGTCAGGGTTAAAAACTTCTTTCATTATATCGTGCGGAAAATTGTTGACGATTCCGCCATCAAAAGCAAGAACGCCATCAATTTCGATGGGTTTAAAAACAAGCGGAACTGTCATTGANNTCGTCCTGTTTTTCAAACCGCAAATCAATCCAGGCCGGGCTTTGTTCGGGCACTTTAAAATAGTAACGGTAATCTTTCTGTATTTTTCCGGTTGACCAGAAATAGAACTCATCCGATTTGAACAACTCTTCCATCTCATCGGGTGTGTAACCTGCGGCATACAACCCGCCCACAATAGCGCCGATGGAAGTACCGGCAATGTAATCGATAGGAATGTGGTTTTCTTCCAAAACCCTGATTACACCAATGTGTGCCATACCTTTTGCCCCGCCACCGCTTAGTACAAGGCCAACTTTCTGAGCAGTTGAGTTAAAAACTACCAGAAATAAAAGAATCTGAATCGATAAAAATCTGTTCATTCGGAGAATGATTTTTTGTCTTTCAAATTTACAAATTAGAAGATTTGTTAAATATAGAATATGAGATGGAAAACACAGAATTAATTTACTATTTAACTCGTTTTACCAACGCACATCAAACTTAAAACAGAGTCTCAGTTAGTTTATTTGTAAATATCTTTGAAGTCGGTAACCGGAATCCTGTAATATGCCTCACGTGAATTTCCCAGGTACAATTGATTGTCGTATTCATAAATCAAAAATGACCAATTTGTTATCTGCGTTGGTGCAACCATTTCCCTGAAACTGAGCGACGCAGGGTCGAATTCATTTAGTTTTGTAAACCCGGTAAGCTGTGACCGCCCCGTGATATAAAATTTGTTATTATAAGGTGTTGTGTACACTCCGCCTGAACCATTCTGAAAGAAAGCATTCTCATGTTCACCCAAATTTTTCCATTCATTGTTTTGAGGATCATATTCAAAAAGCGAACTATATTCAGTATTAACAGTTGAATACGTTGGAAATCCTAACAATACTTTGGAATTCCAAACCATAATGGCAGGAGAAAAAATATCTCTTGCTGTCGGGATTTTTGCTTTTTGAATCCATTGATTATTTGTTGCATCGAGTTCGTAAAGCCAGTCGCGTTTACCAGCAAAAATCCGGTTGTTAACAACAAATGCAAAAAGATTTCCACCATATTCAGGATTGGTGCTTGTGTCAGGAATACTTTTCAGTTTTGTCCATTTTTTTGTAATTATTCCAAATTTGTGCACGTTCCAGGCTTGCTCATTGTAGTTGTAGCTAAAAACGTAAAGTGCGTTATCAGCATAAATCGCTTTTGCAGGAAACAGTTGATTACCAAATCTAAACAAATCAGACAACTGCTGCCATTTGTTTGTTGATGGTAAATATTTATAAACAAAGCCACTTTCAATATCTAAAGGTGAGAGTGCATACAATATATTTTCCTCCGGAACCCAACAAAGCAAATCATTGTAGTGAATCTGTAGTGTTGGGAAATTAAACGGCTTCCAGGGTTGATTCAAATGTACAATCTGTTGTCCGTCGATGTCCTGAGCTCCGATTGTAAGGTAGATGCCGGGATACTCAGGGCAGTTAAAAGTTTCGTTTACAATTGCTTTTATACCATTTGGCGTTACTTCTTTAACAGTCATATGGTTATAATCGATCATACAGCGGGTTACCCTGCTTTTTGTTATTGTTTTCGGCACATCGGTGAGTTCAATAAAAATTTCGGTACCTTTTTTTATTTCGGTGGGAGTAACCGATGCAATTTTGATTTGAGGTATCACAAAATCAAGGGTTGTGTAGGTAAAAGGATATCCTCCCAACAAAAGTTGAAACGATTGCGGACCAGCAGGTAAATTCCACGGAACAGAGCTGGTGGCCTGTGTTTTTGAGATGTAGTTAAATGTGTTAACTCCATTGGCATCAGTTGCTATTCCCGGAACAAAATAGTCGCCGGTTATTTGTATTATCTCATCGTATTTTGCAACCGTCGGCGATACCGAAGTAATAATCGGAGTTTTAAACTTTAAAATCTGATCTGTAAAATAAATACTTCTGGCGTTATTAATTTTTGCCAAGACATAAGAATCCCGAAAAGGCTTTAAAATTTTTGCTTTTATTAGTTTATCATCTTGTGAAATAATCTCTGTTGAGTCTTCATTGATATAAATTGAAGCAATTTTATTGAGGTTGGTCCCTTTGATTTCAATAACGGAGCCAATCCAAACTGTTGTGGGTGACACATCCGAAATCTCAGGCATGTAAACTTCCAGCTTTTTATTTGTGATGACTTCTCTGTCGAGTTGTTGGAGCGAGAGTGTAAAAATTCCTGTTGAAGTATATTCGAGATTGCTTCGTACTTGCAACATTGTATCAGAAGTACTTTGAATCTCGTAATTGTAGCTGTCGTTTGGCGGAGTATTTCTGATGATACCTTTCACTGTTGATAATCCGGTTCCTCTTATTTTAAAACTTTCTCCCGGAATAATTTTGTTTGGAATAATCTCATCAATAACTGGCTCTTTCAGTTCAAAATTTTTCGAAGCTTGACCTGAGAAACCAGCTACCTGAACTTGAATAGTTGCGTAAACCGATTCTGACAAAACAGGAATAATAACCGTTATTGCAGAATCGGTTGAAGAAATTATTTGAGCCGTAATTGTTGAAAATATAACTTTGTTGTCAGCATTTTTTGAACTGAAATGTTTGCCACTGATTTTTAATGTGTCGCCCGGCATTCCTTTTTCGGGCAAAAAGCCTGTAATGACAGGGGCATTACTTCCTTTACTCAAAAATGAAATTTCGTTCCCATAAACAGTTTTCTCTTTGGTGGTTACATATGCTTTTACAATATATGTTTCATTTCGTACCAGATTTCTGTCGATATTTACCGAGAATGCTGAACCAGCCAGAATACCAAGTGAGATTTTGTCAAATTTTTGGTCATTGTCTGTGTTTTTTTCAATGCAAAAAACAACGCCATGGTCTGTTATTTCGAATACATTCTCCTGCGAAATCTCGGCATGAACAACTGCGCCATTTTCAAAAACTTCTGGGTCAGGCAAGGTTGTTACACTCGGAAATCCACGTTGATCGTCTTTTGTACATGACGAAACCAATAAAGTAAAGGCGATGATAACCCAGTATTTTTCAAATGCATTCATGGCGGTTAAAAATTATAATTTGCTGTAAATGAAATTGCTTTTGTGTGTGAGACACTGTTAATATTTTCAGTACCAGGTGTTAAAGAGTAATCATAACCAACAATAACCGAAAGTTTTTTGCTAACTGCAGGACTATAAATCTTTAAGCCCAGGTGATGGAAAAAATCAATATCCTGATTTTTGTTCGCTTTCAGAAGCTTTGACTGAACGACATTATTTAACTCTGTTTCGAGTTTTAACTCTGCATCGGGTTCAAGCACTATCCAAGGTTTTAAAGTGGTTTGAATTGCAATTGCAGCGATATTGCTTTTTAATACCTCGAATCCGGCTCCCAAGGGAAAGGCAATACTAAACGCGCTATATTGCAAATCGGCAAAATAAACTAAAGGACCCGATGTTTCGATCTTTCTGATCGCCGATGCCTTGTGTCTTGCAAATTCGAAACCTCCGGTAAAATAAAGCCGATTTGATAATTTAGGAATTGTAAGGTTTGCGGTTAAACCACCGAGTTGAAAAAACTCTTTGTTTACAACTGGACTTATCCTGCCGTAGTAATCATCATCGGGTTGTAAGTTCAGGTGTACCGACTCAATACCTCCGCCTAAAAAAATGCCCAGGCTAAGTTTTGCCGGATAATAGTCGTTATAATCATGAAATGAAAGGCTGTTTATTTCATGATATTGAATCAATGGTCGTACAAGCGATTTTGTATTGTATTGAAGTTGCTTAAAATTATAATCAACTTTATTGCTCAAAATAGCTATCATTTCGCCAATGAATCGGTTGCGTTGCGTGGTTCCATCTTCATCAGTTTTTTCGTTTGCGGGCGATAATCTGTATATATTTTCTGGAGTCGCTATATAGTTAACATACTTGTGTTGTAACAATCTGTACTCACCATCAAAAAAACAACGTGCCCAAACTTTTTTATCGGTTTCCGGAGGCTTTATGCTAATAAACATCTGGTTTTCGGAATAAGCAAATTCAGCATTTTCAGGATATACTTCATTCACTATGTTGCTTTGCCCGGTTGTAAAGTAAATATGATACCCGTCTTTTTTGTTTTTTGCAATTATAGTACAGGTAGTCGTGTCTGTTTTCGATACTATTTTGTCAGATAATTGGCCAAACGAATTACCTGACAAAAAAATGAAAAGTAGAATGGAGAGATAATGTTTCATAATGTAAAAAGGCTGTTTTGTTGATCGATTTTTGGTAAATATAGAAAAACAAATAAAGCTACTGTTTAAATATGCTAATTTCCGTTTACCTTGCTATTTAAACTCTGAAAACCTTCGCCCAGAATTTCTTTTGTATCCATCACAGTAATAAAAGCATCGGGGTCAATCTGACTGATGTACTCCTGCAATATAGCAACCTCGCGACGGCTGACCACGGTATAAATAATCTGTTTTTCTTCCCCGGTAAACATGCCTTCACCTTTCAGATAGGTTCCGCCACGCTCAAGTTCCACAAGCAGTTTTTGTTTTATCTCATCGTGTTTATTCGAAATAATAATCAGTGCTTTGTTGTAATCGGCTCCTTCAAGAGTAAGGTCGATGGCGCGGCCTGTTATATAAATCACCACCCACGAATAAAGCGGAATTGCCCAGTCGCCAAAAGCAAATAAGCCCAGCAAAACAATGGTCGAATCAACATAAATCATCAGTTTACCCAGCTGCATTTTTGTGTATTTGGCAATAATCATAGCAATAATATCGGACCCCCCCGAGGTTGCCCGAGATTTAAAAATCAGTCCAAGTCCAAACCCGATGAGCACACCACCAAACACGCACGAAAGCAGGATGTCGTCAACAAGCGCAGCATCGCCAACTTCGCGCATCATTGTAATTCCATCGATAAAAACCGAAGTAAGCACAAACCCTATGATTGTTTTTACACCGAATTTTGGGCCTAAAATTTTAATACCGGCTATCGTGAGAGGGATGTTCAGAATCAAGCCAAATAAACCGATTGGAATTCCATCGGGCCAAAAAGAAAACATTCCCGGCGTGAGGTAATGCACCACAATGGCAATACCGTAAACACCGCCGGGAACGATGCGGTGGGGTGTGATAAAAAATACAAAACCAGCCGCCAGAATAAACGAGCCGATAATGATAAGTGTGTAATCGATAAACCACTTTTTGCTGAAAACCCTGTCGCTGAGTAAAGTTGCCATAACCTGAAATTTTTGTGCAAATCACTTAAAATCTGCCGAAAAATACGTTGATAATTATCAGCGAAAGATAGAGACAAAATTGGAAGAAAAGAGGGAAATGGGTGATTGGGTTATTGGGTGAATGAGGAGTGAAATGATAATGGATAGCAAAAAATGGTTAGAATGTAGAAATCGTAAATGGTAAATCTGTCAATAGTAAATCTTAATCGGTTTTTCAGTCTAAAACAAACCTGTAGGTAATGGTTCCCTGTTGGAAAGCGGGAGCGTTGTTGTCGGCATTGAATTTTGCCTTGAGCGCAGCCTGTTTTGCTTCGGCCCAGAACTGTTGTTCCATAATTGTTGTACCTCGTGCTCCGGGCTCAGCAGCCGTAACAGTACCATTCTTATCTACCGTGATTTTTACAACCACAATACCTTCATCATCGCCCGGATATTTGGGTTTTGGAAGCGATGATGCTGAACGTCCGTCAAGACTGAACGAAGTTCCGGAGCCTTTGCTACCACCGCCCAAACCACCTTGTCCATAATTTTTTGCATTTGGATCACCGGTGGGCACACCTTGATTTCCACCGGGGAATGTTGCGCCCTGACTGGTTCCTGCTCCCGTACCTTTTCCGCCTGTGCCTGTGCCTTTGCTGGCAAAAGCGCCCTGCGCCCTCGAATTGATTTCGTTTATCTTGCGTTGCTGTTCTTCACGGGCTTTCTTATCAGCTTCGGCTTTGGCAATTTTATCGGCTTCAGCTTTTCTTATTCTTTCTTCTTCAATCCGCTGTTTCTTTATTCTTTCCTGTTCGGCTAATAAATCTTTTCGTTTTTGGTCGTCAACCTTTTTTTTGTTTTGAGCAGCTTCAATGGCCGCAGTTTTCTCGTAATCCTGCGTCATAATCTGCTCTTTTGCCTCGGTGGGTTTAGGCTGTGGTTTTGGTTGCGAAACCACGGGTGGAGCAGCTTCTTCCTGCTCTACAACCGGTTCTGCCGGAGAGGGTTCGCTATTGGCCGGACTGGGTTCAATATCACCCAACCCGTTTTCGCTGGTTCCAAAATTCACAAGAATTCCTTCTTCGCCCGGAAGTGGGAGCGGGGTGAAAAATTTCAGGAAGATGAGCAACAGCAACACAATCGCATGAAATATGACTGTGCCGATAATTCCCCTTTTATGTTCCCTGATATAATCCACTGAAGATGGTTCTGTAATGATTGTAATATTAAAACGAAATCACCGGAGTTCTGCTAATTTTCGGGTGCTGTTGCCGCAATCATTTTGTATCCGTTTTTGCGGGCAATGTTCATAATTTTTACCACCTCTTCCCACGGTACCGATTTTTCGGCATGAAGCGAAATGTAAATTTCGTCGTTACCGGTTCCGAACCTGTTTTGCAGAAATGGCTCTATTTCGGCAAAGGAAACAGGTTTGATTGCTCCGTTGTCGTTGATGTAAAATTTCAGGTCGCGGGTAATGGAGATGGTGGTGATGGGTTTTGCCGCCGTCTGGTTATTGCTTTCGGGTAACAATAATTTTAATGCATTGGGTGCAATTAATGTTGAAGTTACCATAAAAAAGATAAGCAACAGAAAGACAATGTCAGTCATCGACGACATGCTGAACTCTGCGCTTACTTTACTTCTTTTTCTCAATGCCATGTTGTTGCAATTAAACTGGTTCGTTTAACAAGTCCATGAACTCGGAAGTGGTAGCTTCCATTTTAAAAACCACTTTTTCCACATTCGAAACCAGAATGTTATAAGCGAAATAGGCTGTAATACCCACAATAAGTCCGGCAACTGTGGTTACCATTGCCTGGTAAATACCAGCTGAAAGCAGTGTTACATCGATGTTGTTTCCGGCATTCGACATGTCGTAAAACGCCTGAATCATCCCCATAACCGTCCCAAGGAACCCGAGCATAGGTGCGCCCCCGGCTACTGAAGCCAGTACCGGAAGTCCTTTCTCAAGTTTGGCGATTTCGAGATTTCCAACAATTTCGATGGCTGCATTCACATCGGTGAGTGGCCGTCCAATACGACTGATGCCTTTTTCGATCATACGCGACGCCGGATTGTCGGTGCTTTTGCACAAAGCAAGTGCAGCATCGATTTTACCACCGGTAATGTAAACTTTGACACGTTCCAGTAAACTGGCATCAATTTTCCCGGCTTTTTTTATTGCAAAATAGCGATCAACAAAAATGTAAACCGCAATTACCGACAACAAAAGAATCGGGATCATAATCCATCCGCCTTTTACAGCCAGATCGATAAACGACATTGAAATTCCATCGGGTTGAGCGGCCAAAGCAGTCATATCTTTTGGCACATCGGTTTGAATCAGTAATAACTTGAACATATGATTTTCTGTTTTTCCTTTAATTCATCATTTACAAAACGGCCATCTGCCGCAATTATTATTCCGTGCGAAGGTAACCAATAATTTATTTTGAGGCAGCCGTTGCAGATGATGAACAGCCTGAGTTATGAACAAATGGGGTTTGATAGCA
>DPCJ01000207.1:12621-27932 GCA_003516705.1 Prolixibacteraceae bacterium
TGTATTATACTCTTCCTTGAACGAAATACCCACACCTTGCGTGTAAGGTGCTGTTTCGTAAATCAGGTCGTTGTTCGAGTGGTTGTAAGCTTTAAATTGCAGCTTCCCGTTGGGTGTGATTTTTACCCTCACATCAACATCGCCCACAATCTGGCTGCTGTTGCTCGATTCGGGGTTTACATTGTTGCCAATATTCCCGTTCAGAATTATCCTGTCGTTAAAAATCTGGGTTGAAAGCGCCAGCTCAAGCTCATCATCGGTAATTGCATTACCTGGACGGTACTTAAAACCTACGTCCACATTTTTGCTGATTTGCGAAAGCCAGTTGCTCAACTGGTTCGAAAACAGTTCGCTGGCAGTGGTGCCAATCATATTTGAGTTGCTTGTTTCGAATTGCCCCCTCATATATTCAGGCGTGTAGAATTTTCCCATGATGATTAGCGAAAGAATCTGTTTGTTTACCTCTTCCACTGTGTCAAAATATTGCTGAAGTTTGCTTTTTTCCCCTTCATTTTCATCGGGGAAATTGATGTCGAAATTAATGGTTGGGTTAACCAGTTCGTCGGTAAGCAGAATAATACATTCTACCGGAACACGCTGGTACAGATGATTGGCATCGCCATAAGTTTCACCTACCAAATCGCTTAACGAAGTTTTCAACTCGTAAATTGCTTTAACATCAATTATTGCATTGTAGGGGTCGCCCGACCATACAATTGTTCCGCCGGGCGAAATTATAAACCTTTTGTTTACAATGCTTTGCAATGTAAAAAGGTAGTCACCTTTTACCACACTGTAGTCGCCTGAAAGCGAGATATCGCCATACTTATTCATTTCGAAAAGCATAATTCCTTCGCCTTCTGCCTTTATCACATCACCAATCTGTGAGTTGTAAACCAGTTGTATTTTTGCGTCAGGCGTAACTTCAATATTCAGTCTCACAGAAAAATCGGTTTTTGGCGGATTGTAAAAGTTGATATCCTCTTCTTCCTTTTCCTTCGAATTGATAAACTCAATGAAATCATATTTTTCAATTACTGTTTTGTATTCCATTGATATATTGGCTGTTGTTCCGGGCAACGAAGTCATTGAGCCGATTAGCTTTACCACCAGTCCTCGACCATAAATTCTGGCACGACAGTCGGCAAACACTTCTCCGTAAAAAATTTCATTATCCCTGAGTGTGGTATTCAGTACTTTTATTTTTGGAGATGTAACGCTAATGTCGTACTGCATTTTCCCAAAATTGCTGTGTACAAGTATTCCGTTAAGTTTGCCCTTATTTTTATGGATGTCGTGGAGGGTGATGTTTCTGAACAGAATTGTATCGTTTTTAAAATACACCGAATCACTGGTGAAGTATCGGGTTTTTGTGTAATCCACCGTCAGCCCGCCATCCCATATTTTTGTGCCTCCGTTCAGGCTGATTTTTTTTATCGTTCCCCCAACTTTCACATCGCCCGATACCGAACCTGAAAAATTGTTAAGTAAATCTCTGGCAATTACTGTTTCCAACAATTGCAAGGGCAAACTATCTGCTTTCAGTGCATAATTCAGCGCTCCGTTTTCGGGTTTGTATGAGCCCCTAACCGAAAGACTGCGTTTTTTGTTTTTTACGATTTCGAGTTTCGAATCGATTTCTGCATTTATCTGGTCCCAGAAACTGCTGAGTACGACATCGCCAATCAACTGATTTTTGTATTGAAATCCGTTGATATTGGCATCGGCGATTAAACGTGGCTGGTTATAGACATGGGAAATATTTACCGAGCAATCAAGCATCCCCTTCACCTGCACTTCTGTAATACCTTTCTGAAAACTTTCGAGGTTTATATGGTTAAAGTTAATGGATATCATCCGTGAACTGTCTTTTGAAATGCCACCATTAATTTCCACAAACTGGTTGTTGTTGTGCAGTCTGAATTCGTTAACTGTGATATCGGTTGAGTCAACCGAGGCAGTGAATGGTTCTATTTTCCAATAATCTCCGGCTAAAAAAACTTCTGATGACATAAATTTTGTAACAATTTTTGGCCACATTGTCAGTTCAGAAGCCACAAACTCACTTTCACTTTCCACTGAGCTGTAACCCGATGAATCGCGCAGTATATACCAATCGATTTTATTGTGCAACCGGTTTTCAGCAATTTCAGAGTTTACCGAAAAATTATACACCGAAGCGCCCTTGATATGTTCTATTTCTTTGATTTTCAGTTTTGAAACATAAGCATCGTCAATTACCTTATTGCTGATGAAAATATTCCGGAACATCAGGTTTTTATAAATAAACCCCGGAATACTGCCTTCAAGTTCGAAATCAGAATGGTCAGAATCGATTTTGCCATATAAAAAGAACGGAGTTTCAATAGTCAGGCCCGGTGCAAAAACATTTGTTATATCGTCGAGGTATTTTACATTTATCCGGTAGTCGAAAATATTGGCTTTAAAATTCTCCGGAGTTTCCAGCTTCAGCGACGGAACAAATTGGTTCAGACTTCTTTTAATTGTATAGGCAATATCCCTGAACTGGTAATTCCCTTCAATTTTCAGGTCAAAATAATCAGAATTCAGTGAGAGTTCCATGTCATTTTGCCGTGGAACTGAAATCAGTTGAATCCCGTTTAGCCCTAACACCCCGTTTTTGTTTTTAAAATAACCGTCGTCAACCACAATCACCCCTTTCAGGTTATCGATTTTGTTGCCTGTGAATTTGGCTTTCATGGTAAACGCAAGTTCCGATTGCGGAAAGTTTTTAAAAAGTTTGAGGTTGGCAGGCAACGCTTTATCTATTTTCAGGTTAAAGTCAAAATCGGGGATTTCTTTACTTGCATCCATTCTTCCAATAAAGCTGAATTGCAGGTTGGAGTCGTTCATACTCACCATTCCATCAAACATTTTATCCTTATAAAATCCATCAAGATGAATGTCTTTGTATTCGTATCCATGTGCTTCAATTCTTGCAACTTTGCCTTTAAATAATCCCGAAAACTTTTGCGTCGAAGTTTTGTAATCACCGTTTGCTTCGCCGTTAAAAGTCAGTTGTCCAATATTTTTCAGTTTGAAAAGCTTTCCGATATCAAAATTTGTTGTCGATATTTTTCCTTTGTAAGCAATCAGTCCGTCGGCTTTCGGAATAACAGAAACGTCTGTTTTTATGGTTCCCATCTGGCTTTTCAGCGTTCCAAAAGTTACAAAGTCTGATAAAAAACCGCTGAAGTTTCCTTTATAACTTAACACCCCCAACTGGTAAATTGGGGCGGGAATTGTATAACGAATGGGTTTGCCGTTCCGCACAATTTCGAAGTTCTTTATGTCTTTTAATGTGGTTTCAAGGTTTTTAAGTTCCAGAAAAAGGTACATTGTTTCAGGGTTTTCGATACCATTTACATAAAAATCGAATGTGGCGTTGGTTGTTTCGCCGGTTCGCAAAGTCACGTCTTTTCCTTTNNTCCATCTTTTCGTTCAGCGTAATCTCATTTTTCCCGGCTTCAACCATCAGGTTCAGGTTGTTTACCACCGAGTGGTCGCTTTCCATGTTCAGCCCGGTAATTTCAATTTTACGCGATGTTGCGGTAACCTTTGCCGACAAACGATTAATCTGCACCTGGTTATTGTAATTGAGATTCAAATCATCGATTTTAAAAGCTGTTGAATCGGCAAAATTTACAAAGTTGGATACCGAAAGATTGAGTTGGTGAACAAAAAAATGAGTGTACTGTTCGGTTTGCAATTGGGTGAAAGCAATTTCAGAATCGTGAAACCCAAAACTGTTGCACCTGATATTCCAAAACACATTTGATGTGTCGCGGCTTTCTGAACGCAACGAATCGAGAATAAAACTGAAATTAAACTGGTTTAAGGTATCTCTTGTAAGCGAAATCCGGTTATCGTTAAAATTGATTTCACCCAACACGAGCCTGTGTTCTTTAAATTTAAGTGAATCGATTTCGGCTGAAACAAGGTTTGTAAAAAAAATGGTGTCGTTTCTGGGGCCGGTAACCAAAACATCGCGCAAAACCAGCTTGTTGAAAAATGCAAAATTAACACTGCCAATACTGATGCCGGCATTTGTTTTTCGCGATAAATTGGTTGTAACACGCTGTATAATGTAGGTTTGTATTTTGCTGTTTTGCAATAACAGGTAACTGCCTGCCAGCAAAGCCAGGATGAACGCCAGCACATAAATCAGTATTTTCCAACCTTTTTTGATAGTTTTGCCTTTTAAAACGAAACGAACTTAAACTTTTTCGAACGATACAAAGTTATGCAAAACAAGTTTTTGTTAACCGTTCGGTATTAATAACGATAAATTAGGTTGAACAGACATAAAAATTGAAAATGAATAAGGAAAAAATAATTATTCTCGGCATCGAATCATCGTGCGACGATACTTCAGCGGCAATAATTGCCAATGGCGTGATTCTTTCGAATGTGGTGGCCGGGCAAAAAGTGCACGAAGAATATGGTGGGGTAGTGCCAGAATTGGCTTCACGGGCACACCAGCAAAATATTATTCCGGTGGTTGAAACCGCCATCAAACGTTCGGGCATTCAGAAAAACGAAATCAGCGCAGTGGCTTTTACCAACGGGCCGGGTTTGCTGGGCTCACTTTTGGTGGGAACTTCTTTTGCCAAAGGATTTTCGCTTGCCAACAACATTCCGCTGGTCGAGGTTAATCACCTGAAAGGTCATGTACTGGCTTTGTTTATCAGAGAGGACGGCGTTGAATATAATCCACCGCAATTTCCGTTTTTATGCCTGCTGGTTTCGGGTGGAAATTCGCAGATTATTATGGTACGGAATTATCTCGAAATGGAAGTGATTGGACAAACCATCGACGATGCTGCCGGCGAAGCTTTTGATAAATGTGCCAAAGTAATGGGGCTTCCATACCCGGGCGGGCCACACGTCGATAAACTGGCAAAAACAGGAAATCCACACAGGTTTGTGTTTTCACAACCCCGTATTCCCGACCTCAATTACAGTTTTAGCGGGCTAAAAACCAACTTTTTATACTTTCTCCGCGACAACCTGAAAGAAAATGAGAATTTTGTTCAGGAAAATCTTGCCGATTTGTGTGCCTCGTTGCAATACACCATCATCGAAATTCTGATGAACAAGCTGCGCAAAGCCGCCAAACAAACCGGAATCAATGAAATTGCGGTGGCTGGCGGGGTTTCGGCAAATTCGGGTTTGCGCGATGCGCTCCGCGAAAATGCTGTCAAATTGAAATGGAACCTGTACATCCCGAAATTTGAATATACCATGGACAATGCAGCAATGATTGCAATTACAGGCTATTACAAGTTTCTGAATAATGAGTTCGCAGGCCAGGGCACAGTTCCGTTTGCGCATACGGAGATTTAATGAGTGAGTGGCTTGTCATTTGGAAATATGATGCAGGGATTGATGGAAAATGAAAACATTTGATTTATGGTGTTTGCAGCAGAGTTGGTTCATGGATTTCTGATTAAACGATACAAAAGATTTCTGGCTGATGTAAAACTTGATACCGGTGAAACGGTTGTGGCACATTGTACCAATTCAGGTTCGATGAAAAGCAGTATTGAAACCGGCGCCGAAGTTTATTTGTCGCCGGTTGCCGCTCCCGCACGTAAAACACTGTTTACCTGGGAAATGATAAAGATTAACGGCAACTGGGTGGGAATCAATACAGCCAATCCCAATAAGCTGGCATTTGAGGCAATTTCGGAAGGAAAAATTCACGGATTGACAGGTTATACAAAGGTTGTACGCGAAGTAACTTTTGGCGATTCGCGTTTTGATATTTATGCCGAAAACGTAACTGAAAAATGTTTTGTGGAGGTAAAAAATGTAACCATGAAAGAAGGAAATTATGCGCTTTTCCCCGATGCAGTTACCATACGCGGACAAAAACACCTGAATACACTGGTTGAAGTAAAAGCTGCTGGAATGCGGGCTGTAATGCTTTATGTGATTCAGCGCATGGATGTTGACGTTTTCGGGCCGGCTGTAGATATCGACCCTGATTATTCCGAAATGCTCAGAAAGGCAGCTGAATCCGGGGTCGAAATCATTGCCATGCAGGCAAAAGTTACCCCCGATAATATTGAATTTGTGCGGAAATTGCCGGTACAGCTTTAACTACCATTTATCATTTTCAGATTCAGAATCTTCTTCTGGTGACGGAATAATAATAACACCGGTGTACGAAATGGCCTGACGATTTATGCTTGAGGCTGAAGCTGTTGCCAATCCATCAAGATTAATATGGAAATTCAGATCGATTACATCGTGAACATTGGTTACCCTTATTTTCACCAGGTATCCTTTTTTTGTCCGTTTGGTGGTAAAAGTGTCAACAGGTTGTATAAATCCCATCGGACTGTCTTTGAAAGTAGTATAATCGCGCGAGTAGGTATTGCCGTAATAAGGCATGTATGAAAACACTGTATCGTTCCGAACTTCAATTCCGAAATCCGATGTAAGCGTTTTTGTTCTTGTATTCATCGGGTTTACCGTTTCTGCTTTAAATACAAAATTTTTGCTTTTTACAATTTCCCTTATGGCTTCGGCTTTTGCCCTTTTGAGTTCAGCTTTCAACTCACTATTGCTCTTTTTTACTTCTTTTTGGGCGAAAGAAGTGGCAACTGAAAGAATAAGCGTGAATAATAAAATCGAAATTTTCATGGCCAGGTTTTTAGTTGAATTGTTATGTTGTAAAAATAGTTTTTTTGGTAAACTGTTTACCCTGTGGTACCTGAAAAAATAAAAAAAGGAGACATTGCTGCCTCCTTTTATTCAATTTTAATTATCAGTTTGTTTTTTCTTCTGCATTTTTTATTAAAACGCCTGAATAATTTATTGCCTGACGGTTTACACTCGATACCGACAATGAAGTTAAACCGGATTCAGAAATATGAAATGTGCAATTAATCACGTCATTTGCATTCTTAACTTTAAATTTTACCAAATATCCGTTTTTGGTAGCTTCACTTTTGTATTCTTCAATAGGTTTGTTGAATGTCATCGGGCTGTCGTTACCACTAAAAGCTGCTCCACTGTATGCTACTCCGTAATAGGGCAGGTATGAGAAAACTGAATCGTTTTTAATTTCAATGTCATAATCCGAATTCAGATACACCGTTCGTCCTGTCATCGGATTGGCAGTTGAAGCGTTGAAAACAAAATTTTTGCTTTCAACAATTGCTTTAATTTCAGCAATTTGTTGTGCCTTTTTTTCGGTTTTTAACTCTTTCTTGCTTTTCTTTTCGCTATTCTGCGCCTGAACTGACAACAACAGAACTGCCAGCGCTATGAATAATGCAAATTTTTTCATATCATTCATTTTTAATGATTTGCCCGCTAATTTAACTTTTACTGTGTTTTTTTGTGTAATAAGAGGCCCGATTTTAACTGAAATTGTAATTTCGGACAGCTTTTTCAGGTTTATTAATTGCATCAGTTGAGGTTTTGAAATATTTAGAAGTACATATAAGTGCAGGTGGTGAAATGAAAAAGGCCCATGAAGAATTTATTTGGGCAGAAGAAATAAAAATCATAAAAAATATGTAGCGATGAACGAAGTGGTTTATCTAAATGGTGATTTCATTGATAAAAGTGAAGCAAAAATTTCGGCCAATGACCGTGGATTTATTTTTGCCGATGGTGTTTACGAAGTAGTGAAATATTACAATGGAAAGGCATTCAGATACGACGACCATCTTGCACGCCTCAGGCGAAGCCTTGCAGAACTTGATATTAAATTCGATGCAATTGAAAATATTGCTCGCATTTTTGAAGCCTTGCTTGAAATAAACAACCTGAGCGACAAACATGCGGGTTTATACCTGCAGATTTCGCGGGGCGAGCACAAACGGGTACACCATTTCCCCGAAAATATTGAGCCAACGGTTTATGTGTTTGCTTATCAAATGCCCTCGTTTACCAACAACCTTGAAAATGGAATTAAAACCATAACACACGATGATATTCGCTGGCAACGCTGCGATATTAAATCGGTTTCGCTTTTGCCTAACACAATGTTGTTCAACAAAGCTGTGCAGAAAGATGCAGACGAATGCATTCTCATCCGCGATGGATATATTACTGAAGCTACCCACTCAAGTGTTTTGGGTGTTAAGAACGGCACAGTGATAACGCGGCCGCTTTCGAACCTGATTTTACCGGGAATAACGCGAAAAGTGATTCTCGAAATCTGCGCTGCAAACGGGATTCCGTTTGAGGAACGGGCGTTTTCAGCAATTGAACTTTTTGATATGGATGAACTGATAATTGCCGGTACGGGCAGTGAGGTTACGCCAGCCGTGAGCGTTAACGAATTGCCGGTGGGAAACGGAAAACCAGGCGAAATCACCAGGCTCATCCAAAAAAAGTTTTTTGAATTAGTTTGAAAATCAGGTTAACCGACTTTTATTTTGTCGTTTTAAGCTGTTCGATATAAGCGGGATTTACCTTTCGAAATTGGTTATATTTTTGTTTTCATAAATATTGATATCATCATCCCAGTTGGTGTAGTCGTATTTTACAGTTGGAATAAAAACCGCAAAAGTTACTGCAAGTGCAATAACAGCACCTGCCAGCCAGCGATTAAACCCTGTTTTTTCTGTTGCTTTTTTTCCTTTGATTTTGTTGTTGGTTTTCATTTCGGGTAAGTTTAATTTGATATGTCAGCTGATTGAACTCCAATCGAATTCAGTGGATTTTATGTTTTGCAGGTTTTTGCGCAGCACTCTGTTTTCGTCGCTTTGCAAAGCTGCGTCGTTTTCCAGAATATCGGTTGCCACATTTCTGGCTAATTGCAAAATTTCACCGTCTTTCCCAAGGTTCGCAATTTTCAGGTCGAACCCGATTCCGCTTTGTGCAGTGCCTTCGAGGTCGCCGGGGCCACGGAGTTTCATGTCAACTTCGGCAATTTCAAATCCGTCGTTGGTGCGCACCATGGTATCGAGGCGCAAACGGCTTTCAGGGCCAATTTTGTACGACGACATGAGAATACAATACGATTGTTCAGCGCCACGGCCAACGCGTCCGCGCAGCTGGTGTAACTGCGAAAGTCCGAAACGTTCGGCGCTTTCAATCACCATTACCGAGGCGTTGGGTACATCAACCCCAACTTCTATTACAGTTGTGGCTACCATAATTTGTGTTTCCCTATTTTTAAATGCCTGCATTGCAGCATCTTTTATGTTCGGTTTCATTTTCCCATGAACCATGCTCACTTTTACATCAGGAAATGCTTCAGTAATATGCTGATATCCCTCTTCAAGGTTTTTCAGGTCGAGTGCTTCCGATTCCGAAATCAGCGGATAAACAATGTAAACCTGTGTGCCTTTTTCGATTTGCTGGCGCAGGAAATTGTAAACCTGTGCGCGCCGGTTTTCGAAATAGTGCATGGTTTGAATCGGTTTTCGGCCCGGCGGCAACTCGTCGATAACTGAAACATCGAGGTCGCCGTAAACAGTCATTGCCAATGTTCGCGGAATTGGGGTGGCTGTCATTACAAGAACATGCGGTGGAATGGATTCGTTTTTTTGCCAGAGTTTGGCACGCTGGGCAACGCCAAATCGATGTTGCTCGTCGATTACAACAAAACCCAAATTGCTGAAAACCACGTTATCCTCAATCAAAGCGTGAGTACCGATTAAAATCTGAATTGAACTGTTCTCAAGTCCTTCGGCAATTTTTACGCGCTCGCCTTTTTTTGTAGAGCCGGTGAGCAGCGAAATTCCGACTTCCATCCCGCTCAGCATCCGGTTAACCGAGCGAAAGTGTTGTTGTGCAAGTATTTCTGTTGGCGCCATCAGTGCACACTGAAATCCGTTATCGATGGCAATAAGCATACACATGAGCGCCACCAATGTTTTGCCGCTGCCCACATCGCCTTGCAGCAAACGGTTCATCTGAATTTCGCGGTTTACGTCGCGTCTGATTTCTTTTATCACCTTCATTTGTGCTCCTGTTAACGGAAACGGCAAATACTGGTTGTAAAATGTATTGAAATTGAAACCTACTTTTTCAAACCTGAATCCCTTGAATTTTTTTTCGCGGTTGCTTTTTACCGATAGTATTTTCAGCTGAATAAAAAACAGCTCTTCAAATTTAAGTCTGAATGTGGCATTTTTCAGGTCGTTCGGGTTTTCGGGTTGATGAATAGTAATCAGCGCTTTTTCAAGCGGCATCAGCTTTAAACGGCTGACGAGGTAAGCTGGAAGTGTTTCCGGTATTTTTCCCTTAACAAGATTACCCAAAATGAGTTGTAATTTGTTGATTGTTTTTGAGTTCACATAGGTTTGCTTCATATTTCCGGAAGTAATGTAATACCCCTGAAACAATCCGGTAGGTTTTAAAAACTGATCGTCGGCCAGCTCAACGTCAGGGTGCACCACTGAAACACGTCCGCCAAAAACCGATGGTTTACCAAAAACAATGTATTCGCAGTTGTTTTTCAGATTTTCTTTTTGCCACTTCACTCCTTTAAACCAAACCAGTTCAATCACTCCCGATGCATCGGCAAACTGCGCCGTCAGTCTTTCTTTTGGTCCGGTACCAGCAATTTCAAACGAGGTAATTTTTCCCTTAATCTGAATGTAAGGCATTTGTGCATGGATTTCGGCAATGCGGTAAACTTTGGTACGGTCGATATATTTGTAGGGGAAATAGTAAATCAGGTCCCTGAAAGTTCTTATCTGTAATTCTTTGAACAGCAGTTCAGCCCGTTTGGGGCCAACACCGGGAAGAAATTTGATATCCTGATCGAGAAATTCAGCCATACCACAAATATAACCAAAATTGAAACGGATGATTGCCTGCGTGGGGAAACTGAAGATTGCCTGCACAAACTTAATTCAACATAAATTTGACTGAAAAAGCAGTTTGGCATTTCAATTGTTAAGCGGAATAAATATCTTTAGACCGGTTAAAATACGACCTGATTGTAACGCAACCGGCAATTTATCTACTGATTATTAAAATTAGAACCATGAAAGAAAGTATTATTCATTTGGAATCGATTGTGAAGAACTACAAAGTAGGGACCCAGGTTGTAAGAGCATTACGTTCAGTATCACTCGATATATACAAAGGTGAATATGTGGCAATTATGGGGGCTTCCGGCTCGGGTAAATCAACGTTGATGAACGTAATTGGTTGTTTGGATACGCCAACCAGCGGAAGATATGTACTGAATGGTAAAGACGTAAGCCGGATGAGTGATGATCAGTTAGCCGAAATCCGAAACTCCGAAATTGGTTTTATTTTTCAGGTGTTTAATCTTTTACCTCGCAGTACTGCATTGGAAAATGTGATGCTTCCGCTTGTTTATTCTGGTATAAAAAAAGCACAGCGAAAAGCAATGGCCGAAACAACGCTTAACGATGTTGGCTTATCGGACAGGATGACGCACCGCCCAAATGAACTTTCAGGTGGTCAGCGCCAGCGTGTGGCCATTGCACGTGCACTTGTAAATAAACCTTCGTTGTTGTTGGCCGATGAACCTACCGGAAACCTGGACTCAAAAATTTCGGAAGAAATTATGAAGCTCTTTGCTGAAATTCACAGAAAAGGAAATACGCTGGTAATGGTAACCCACGAACATGATATTGCAATGCACGCGCACCGGATTATTCATATCAAGGATGGCGAAATTGATTCGGATGAAATCAATCCAAATCCAGTTTATTAAAATCTGATTTACAGGTGAAAATTTATACAAAAACGGGTGATGACGGAACTACCGGACTGGTAGGCGGGAGCAGGGTAAAAAAGTTTGATATCAGGCTTGAAGCATACGGGACTGTGGATGAGTTAAATGCCACACTCGGTGTTTTACGGTCGATGTCGATTTCCGAAAGTGATAAATTGTTAATCATCGAAATACAGAACAAACTTTTCAATATTGGTTCGAGGCTGGCATCCGACGAAAAAGGTGAAACCTACACAGCAAATCTGGCCATTACCGACGGAAACATCGAATTACTTGAAAAAGCCATTGACGAATATGAACGTGATTTGCCAGAACTTACCCACTTTATACTGCCGGGTGGTGATCCCGCATCAGCTCAATGCCATGTGGCCCGCACGGTTTGCCGCAGGGCAGAGCGCCGTGTTCTTGAGTTTGCAGGCGAAATGCCAACCCATGTTAATACAGTGAAATACCTCAATCGTTTGTCTGATTTACTTTTTGTATTATCCAGAAAAACAGCAAAGGAAAATGGTGTTGCTGATACAGCCTGGAAAAAGGATTGAAACTGAATTTCTTTTTTTTGAAGCTCTTTTTGCAATTTGCCGAAACAATTGAATTTACAGGGTTACAGGTTGTTTTTAACTCAATAACGGTTGTTCATTTTCGGGTAATAATTTTTGTTTTGTTGCATCATATTTTNNCAGGAAATGGAAGATGAAGGTGAAATGTACGAAAGCATTGAAGACATTTGGCCCGATTATCCGAGTAAAGAAGATTTCTTTTTTAACGAAGATGAGTATTAATCAGGATTTAAATGAAAATACAAAAAGGCAGTTACNNTTTAAGTTTTACTGCTAAATCAATAAAAGTGAATAAAATTCAATTGCTGTTTTTCTTTTTATTTCTTAGTGCAACTGTTTTTGCTCAAAGTAAAAGTTATAAACGGGGTGTGGCTTACGGGCAACATTCTGCTGCCGACATGGCAAAAGCGTCAGAAAACATTTCGTGGTGGTACAATTGGGCCGGACAACCCGAATATGCCATAAGAAACACCTATGGAAATTATGAAGTTGATTTTACCCCGATGGCCTGGAACAGTGTGGGCATCAGTGGTGTGAAAACGTGGGCGGATAAAGATACTTTGGTAAAATATCTGCTTGGTTTTAATGAGCCCAATTTTAAAGAACAGGCGAATATGACTCCAACGCAGGCAGCAAACGCATGGCCTGCACTACAGAAAATTGCTACCGACCATAACCTGAAAATTGTAAGTCCGGCGGTAAATTATTGCGGAACCTGTGTTTCTGAAGGAGGTACAACTTATACAAATCCGTTTACTTATCTCGACCATTTTTTGGCCAAATGCACAGATTGTCAGGTCGATTTCATCGGGTTACACTGGTATGGAAGCGGCGCTTCGATTGTTGGTTATGTAAATACTGCACGGAAATATGGTAAACCCATCTGGGTAACCGAATTTGCTTCGTGGGATTACAGCAATCCCGTAAAAACTGTTGACGATCAGAAAAAATACCTGGCAGGCACTGTCAACTTTCTCGAACGCGATTCAATGGTTTACCGTTATTCATGGTTTATTGGCCGTACATCGGGTGGGGCATCTGCATTTCCATATATCGATTTGTATGGCGCCAATGGGATGTTAACGCCACTCGGACAATTGTACATGGATATTCCGGTGTACGATCCGAATGCACGGTTTGCAATTCCCGGCCGAATTGAAGCTGAAGAATATTCCCGGATGTCAGGACTTTTTGCTGAACCAACCTCCGATACCGAAGGCTTTTTAAATATTGGCTGGACCGAAAAAAACGATTGGGCAGAGTACAAAATCACTGTTGATAAAAGCGGGACTTACAGTTTGAATGCAAGAGTAGCAGGAACTTCTGCCGGCGCTATTGAATTTCTTATCGATAAAACATTAAAACTTACTTTGACCACACCCAACACCGGTAGCTGGCAAAACTGGCGGACTGTTTCGAAAGATATTGAACTGGAAGCTGGCGACCACGTATTAAAAATGAATGTAAAAACAGCTGGTTTTAATATCAACTGGATTGAGATCTCGAACCCGACATACGCCAATCGCAGAATGGAAGTGATTGAATCGGTGGTGTATCCTAATCCTGTTACCGACGGAATAATCAATGTTGAACTCAAAGGTGTTATTGCCGGGGGCGATTATAGTTGTGCGTTGTTTGATTTGCAGGGGAAGAAAATTTTGCAAACTGAAGTTTTTCCTGATCGTGTAATGTTTCAGATTGATATTAACGCAAACCAAAAATTGCCGACAGGCCTGTATTATCTGCACATCAGCGGAGAAAACAGCGTGGCAAACCACAAAATACTGGTGAAATAAATAATGGAGATGGAACAGGTTTTAGTATTTTCTACTTTACAAATTTTGCCTGCTCTTTCAGTAATTTCTTAAAATCATCCATCGATTTTACCATAGAGGCATCCTGTTCCCAGGCAGCGCCAAAATAGTAGGTTAGCTTTTTATTTTCGGGTTTCAGTACAACTACATGACTGTATTTGTCTTCGGTTTTCTGCAACAACTGGCTTGTTTTGAAAAAGATACACATTCCAAGCCTGTCGTTTTGAAGTGTTTGTTTTCCAAACGTTACAAGACAACTCCAGCCGGGTTTGATATCGGTAAAAAGCTGTAATTCGGTGTTGGGCAGTTTTACAATCCCTGTGGCAATATTGGGCAGTTCTTCTGAAAGCTCTAAAGCATATTTGGTAAGATAACTGCCCGTTTCAATTTCGAGTGTAGTGTTTAAATTGGTTTTTATGCCGCCAATTTCCCATCCCGAGTAGTTCGCATTTACCTGCGATGCTTTTTTACCCGATTTTACTGTGCAAAAAGTGCTGTCGGTTTTTTCAACGCGAATGGCTTTTTCGCCATCCCAAAAAGCAATTGACCCGATTCCCAACGCCGAACCCACTTTTAGTACATCAACACCCCAGGGTTGTATTTCGTGATACGAATCAAAACCATCAAGCCCAACTGTATGCAGCACCGTTTCAGTAGTTTTTTTCCCAAAAATATCAGTGGCATTTCGCCAGTCGAGATAGAGCCGGTACCCGATTTTATCCGATTCCCAGCCCGGACCTTCAAATTGGATGTCGAAAGAGTGGTCGGTGTGTTTCGGGTCAAGTTTCAGACTTTCAACCGGTTTAAATTCACCGCCTTGATATTCGTATTGCTGTTTGCCACTTTCCTTGGTAACCCAAACCCATTTACCGCCTGATTTCAGACCGAGATAAGCCTGTGTTTTTTGTTGAGCTGTTATTAACAAGCTGAAAGAAATAAAGATCGGGATAAGAAGAATCAACTTTTTCATTTTTGGTTTTATTTATTTCCGGTTTTGATTGATTTTAATGCAGGCGAAAGTTAAAATAAATAGTTATCAAGGACAAACTCAACTGGTGATGACAAAAAAATGGTGCAATAAATATTCTGTATAACCAGTTGTTCAATTCAATATTGCAAGGGAATAAAAGCAAATTGTTTAATGAAATAAAGTCATCTACCGGCCAAACCGGTACGAAAGTTTCACAAGGAAAATATTGTTGGCGCCGGCAGCAAAAAGGTCGTTTACGT
>DPCJ01000025.1:0-5231 GCA_003516705.1 Prolixibacteraceae bacterium
CTGTAATCTCAGGTTTTGTTTCAGGTTTAAATATAATCAACCTGAAATAAGATTCATATCGAACTTGATGAATATCTGAAAATATCGTTTTGTTGCTATTGCTTTTAAGGTCAAAAAAGGCAGCTCAACAGCTGCCTTTTTATTTTCCCGAAAGTATTTGAACGGTCAACACCGGTTCGGTTTACTTTCAGTGGATTTGTATAAAAGAAAAAATCTGGTTTATCAACGTATTTTAAATAAATACGACTGGCGATTGATGTAAAGAGCTAAAACTACAGCTGAAATTAATGCTCCGGCTACTGAGCCTACTAATGCGATAATTAATAAAGTTTCCATAATTGTTGTTTTAAATTAAAGTTGAGTGAATACTTAAATTGTTTCTGTTGAAGTTGAAGAGTCAGCGGTTAATCCACTTTGAAGCTTTTGCGTACAGTAACTTCGAATAGAACTACTGCTGAAATGACCATGCCGATAACGGCTGCTGCGAGTGCAATTACTAACAGGATTTTCATGATAATTAGTTTTTAATGATTTTATTGGAGAACCTATTCGCGTTTTCGTCGGTGGTTTGAACCAGATAAATTCCTGATTCAAGAGATGAAACATCGATTGTTTTTTCAGGATTGAAACCTGCGTCGTTCCAGTTTTCGCGGTAAACAGTTTTGCCTGTAAGACTTATAACTTCGATGGTTACCTGTGCGTTGGTGTTAGTTACCGGAAAATTGATATTCAGAATGTCGTTGCATGGATTCGGATAAACGGTTGCCGATGCATTGGCCAAAATTTTGTCTTCGTTGGCAGTAAAAATATTCACGTTTACTTCAGCCGATTTTTCTCCCCAACCAATTTCTGCAAGCACCTGAAGTGTATTATTTCCAAGGTTATGTTTTGCTTCACCTTTGTAGGCATAAGCACCCATTAATTCGGCTGGTGCATCGGCCTGTATTTTTTTCAGATGGTAAATGCTTACTCCGCTTGTCCAGGTAGCCGGTGCATAAACTGTAGCACTGCCTGTTTCCTGAATTTCAGTTTCGTAATTGATTACAAGCGAATTTGAAGTAAGCTGTTTGGTTAATTCCTGTGAAGGACAGGGAAATAAGTCTTTGTCGGCCAAACGCTGGTTATTTACATTGAAAATATAATAATCGTAAATACTCGGAGAATTGCTGCTGTTGCTAAACTGACCAATTCCGTTTTCGCTTTTAAAGAAACCGGCGAACCCCATCCCGTGACCAATTTCATGTAATACTGCGCTTACAAAATCGTATTTGGTTGACGGTGTATTTCCATCGGTTCCAAAATACCATGATTGCGTTGCATTGAATGAACAGGTGATGTCGGGTTCGTTTGATTTGTTTTGTTCTTTGCCTGTGATTTTTTCAACCAATGCAATCGGATAAAATACATTGGCCAGCGGTGTTGATTTGAAATTACGGAGAAAAAGTGCTGGTTTACCCTGACCCAATATACCACTGGCCAGATTTTCCATACTTACACTTATATTAATTGGTGTTGATGAAGCAATGTTTTCTTCCCATATAGAAACGGCATATTCAAATGCTGCTTTTGCTTCTTCAGTAAAATTGGTGTAAGTAACATTGATTTCGCAACCTTTTGAACCCGATTTTAAAATCTGGTTGTTTGATTCAGGAGAATAGTAAACCTGATTTACTTCGTCAAGTGCTATATTTATAATTGAATTGTTTTCGAGTGTAGCTTTATCCTGAGCCCAAATGCTCAAACCAATAAGAACTAAAGCTGATGTAAATAGACTTTTCATTTTCTTTTTCCTTTATAAATCCAAGACTAAAAGTACCTGACCATGAGACATTTACAGGTATTTTTATTACTGATAAAAAAGGAATCAGAGGCTGAAAATGAAGTGCTTTAATACTTGCAGGAGGTTAGAAAAATGAAATCTCAAACAGCCGGATTACTGCCTTCGGGTAAGCATTTATGGAAGTTACTGGTAAGTTTTCGGGTAATTTGGGCAAATGACTGATAAAAACAGTTTAGATGCGGGTACTAGAGAAAGCTGTGCTTCATAAATTCCGACAGAAAATAGGCATTTATGAAGCGAAATTTTATAAGCAATCAGGAAGGTGAAAATGCAGATTTTGGGGTCGGAGGCATTTTTTGCAAAAAGAGGAGGTACTTTTCAGAGGGCTAAAAGTGTGTTTTAAAATCAAGGCTGTCCGGTCAATTTTAGGAGATTCCTCGCTTCGCATCGGAATGACAGATTCTTGGATACTTTCGTATTTGAGAGGGGTGGTTTTGCGGNNCCGCAAAACCACCCCTCTCAAATACTCACACAACCTAACTTACTGTCATTCTGAACGTAATAAAATGAAGTAAAGAAACTTTTCTTTAATTACTTTTTAACCGGGCAATAGTGTTTTAAATTCTAAAAAATAGTGGAAGAAGTTTCAGGATTTTTTACAAAAAAAATACAAATCAATGGCGCATTGCCCGGTCAATATCGCGTTGGGCATCTTTTTGTTTCAGCGTTTCGCGTTTGTCGTAGGTTTTCTTACCACGAGCCAGTGCAATTTCAAGTTTGGCAAGCCCTTTCCCGTTGATGAAAAGCACTGTACAAATAATGGTAAACCCCGATTCTTTTACCTTTTTCGAAAGTTTGTTTAACTCTTTCCGGTTCAGCAATAATTTGCGATCGCGGCGTGCTTCGTGATTATTGCAGGTTCCGAGTTCGTATTCCGAAATGTGTAGGTTCTTTACAAAAAGTTCGTTGCCATAAAACTGGCAGTATGTATCCGTCAGGTTGGCTTTCCCACCCCGAATCGATTTAATTTCGGTTCCAAGCAGTTTAATTCCGGCTACAAAACGTTCGGTGATTTCGAATTCAAACGAAGCCCTCCGGTTTTTTATGCGAATATCTGATGACTGGTATGCCATTAGTCGTTACCAATTAAAATTTTAGCCAGCAACAGGCTGGTCACTGCAAAAACTGCCCAGGTGGCAGCCATAATTCTTATAATGTACTTATCGCGGGTTTCCTTCGGGAAAGGTAATAATTTCCGGGCGCCCAGCCAGAAAACATACAGGCTGTAAATTCCGAAAACATCAAGAAAAAAGAAAAACGGCAGAAGCCCTGTAACCACCGAAACCACCATGTGAGGAACAAGCGAATAACTTACCAGCTTTTGAAGTACAGTAATTTCCACATCATAACCAAAACGCCTGACCAGCTCGCGTGTGATAAAAACCCCTCCGAAATAAAGTATCGACAACAGAATAATTTCGCGGGTTACCCACAAAAGCGAAATGCCCACGCCAAAATAATCTCCCCTGAAAAATCCACCCAGAAAAACAGCCAACAACACAGCAGCCAATAATGGGAATACCAAACTTTTCAGTATAGCAGCAGGGTTCTCATCAATATCTTTTTGTTTTCTCCAGAATTCAATAGGATTAATAATTATTTCCTTCGAAACAGCATATACCTGAAGGTAAACTGCTTTCAGCTTTTCATAAACCTCCTGTAATTTAATGTTTGCTTTTATAATATGTGGATTCATAATGTCCTGGTTGCCTCAATGCATAATTCGCCGCAAAAATAATCCTTTTATGGTAGAATAACGAAAATTTGCAAATTCAATAAATTGTGATGCAAATATAGATTCTTGGGAATTTATTCTAAAGTATGACTTTGATTAAAAGTGATAAACAAATTTATGACAAATTCAAAACTGATATTTTCCAGATTAACCTTGCTTTCTTTTTCGCTCAGACAGTAGTTTCTGCAATGCAAACATTTCGTCGCGTAAACGGGCAGCCTCAATAAAATCGAGCTCTTTGGCCGCAGTTTTCATCTGTTTCTTTGTTTTTTCAATGGTTTTTTCGAGGCCTTCAACACTCATATATTGAATTACGGGGTCGGCAGCCAGGTCGGGCAAGGCATCCCTTTCAGCATAACCGGCCTGTTTGTCGCTGCGGTACTCGTACCCGATAATTTCGCGTGAAGGTTTTACAATTTGTGTTGGCGTAATATTGTTTTCGATGTTATAATTCATTTGCCTTTCGCGCCGGTAATTGGTGGCTTCAATGGTTTTCCGCATCGATTCGGTAATTTTGTCGGCATACATAATCACCATTCCGTTCAGGTTGCGGGCAGCCCGACCGGCAGTTTGAGTCAATGACCGCTCTGAACGCAGAAATCCTTCCTTGTCGGCATCGAGAATGGCCACAAGCGAAACTTCGGGCAAATCCAGTCCTTCGCGCAACAGGTTAATTCCCACAAGCACATCAAATTCACCTTTGCGAAGTTGTTCCATAATTTCAACCCTTTCGAGCGTATCAACATCAGAATGAATGTAACGAGTTTTCACACCCATCCGCACCAGGTATTTCGAAAGCTCCTCTGCCATGCGTTTTGTGAGTGTTGTTACAAGTACCCGCTCATTCTTTTCTACCCGTACGTTAATTTCGTGCATCAAATCGTCAATCTGGTTGGTACTGGGTCGCACATCGATTATCGGGTCGAGCAGACCGGTTGGCCTGATGATTTGTTCCACCACCACGCCTTCGCATTTTTCGAGTTCATAATCGGCAGGGGTAGCACTCACATACACAATCTGTTCAACAAGATTCTCGAATTCCTCGAACTTCAACGGTCGGTTGTCAATGGCTGCCGGAAGCCTGAACCCGAATTCCACAAGGTTCATTTTACGCGAATTATCGCCTCCAAACATTGCCCTGATTTGCGGCAGTGTAACATGGCTCTCGTCGATTACACAAAGAAAATCTTTCGGAAAATAATCGAGCAGGCAAAAAGGGCGTGAGCCGGGCGTGCGGCCATCAAAATAACGTGAATAGTTTTCAATGCCCGGGCAGTAGCCGAGTTCGCGCATCATTTCCATATCATATTCCACCCGTTCCAGAATGCGTTTTGCTTCGAGTGGTTTCCCGATTTCCTTAAAATAGTCAACCTGCGCTACCAAATCGTCCTGAATATTGCGAATGGCAGCATTCATGCGCTCTTTGGTGGTGACAAAAATATTGGCCGGGTAAATTACTGCCTCATCCTGTGATTTTATTTTCCGGCCCGATACAGGCTCGAACATCCATATTTCTTCAATTTCGTCGCCAAAAAAGGTTATTCTGAAGGCATCGTCAGCGTATGCAGGATAAATATCCACGGTGTCGCCTTTAACTCTGAAATTGCCACGTTGAAAATCGGCTTCACTTCGCGAATAGAGTGCATCCACCAAACG
>DPCJ01000025.1:5264-7318 GCA_003516705.1 Prolixibacteraceae bacterium
CAAAATACTCCACTGCATTTTCAGGAAAAAACTGCTTAAACTCGCTGTACAACTGCGCTGCCAGCGTTTTATTGTGGCTCAGTACAAGCGTTGGTTTTTTTACCTGTTCAACCAAATTGGCAACTGTAAATGTTTTACCCGATCCGGTAACACCAAGCAAAGTCTGGAACCGCTCACCACGTTCCACTCCATCAGTCAGCTGGCGAATAGCTTCGGGCTGATCGCCGGTGGGTTTATATTCCGATACTACTTTAAAATCCATGGCATAAAACTAATGAACAGAATCTGATTTCAGAAGTTTTATTCAGGTATCGAGAATTTTTCTGTCCGGTTACCCATGCAATTAATCACCGTCAGTTTTGAAAATTACCACCCAAATATTCACAATAGCTGAATTAAGAACTTCAGAATTACTGAAAATTAACCGATTACTAAATATTCGAAGAAAGAAGTCCTCTTAATCTCAACAAGAAATATAAATTTGCTGTTCTACTTACAGTCGCTTGAACATTTTTTAACCTGTATTAAAATGAAGAAACGAAGTTTAGTTTTCATGTTTTTACTCTTACTGGCAATCGCCACAACAGCTGTGGCTCAGAAGGAAAAATCGCCATCCTACGAATCTGACAATTTTAAGGGATTTTACCTTGGCGCCACTGGTTCAACCAACGGTTGGGGCGGCGAGGTGATATACTTGTTTAATAAACAGTTTACTGTTAAATCGGGGTACGAAACACTGAAACTGAAATACAATTTCGGTTTTGAGGAAAACGATGTGGATTACGATGCCACAATGGATTATAAAACAGGTGGCTTTTATTTGTTGGGCGATTTTAACTACACCCGGAACCTGTACATTTCAGCCGGGGCATTATTCAACCAGTTTAAACCGCAAATTTCGGGATATGCTGTGAGCGGAATTCAATATGGAGATATTACAATTCCGGCAGAAATGGTGGGCGAATTTACTTTTACCATCAAACCCGGATTAACAGTCTCGCCTTACGCATCGTTGGGTGCCCGCAGCTTTTTCGGGAAACAAAAAAGGGTGATGATGAGTACCGAAATTGGTTGTTATTATATGGGCCCGCCTGAAGTTGAAATTGAAGCCACCGGGCTGATTGCCCCAACAGCCGACCCTGCACACGGTCAAAAAGAAAGACTTGAAAAACAGATTGAACAATACAAGTTATATCCCATATTAAAACTCACGCTGGCAGTTAAACTCTTTTAAAACAGAAACCATTAAAACAAAACACGATGGAAAGCAATTTAAAAACAAACATGGCAAAAATCCTCCTGCTGTTTTCGGTTATACTGTTTTCAGCATGTGACGACTACTTTACAAACCCGATGAAAGACAAAGAAACCGGAGAAGATATTAACCTGCTTATTCTCGATTTTAATTTCTTTAAAACCCGGATGACTTACCAGCTGAAAGATGCAAAAACCGGCGAAATAATTCGGCAGAATGCAACGCTCACCTTCTCGGGGAAAAATGCTGGTGATATTGTAAATTACTCGGGTGAAAAAAACGAAAACTACCAGACCACACAAGGTCAGATTGAATTAACTGCCGACCCGAATGTTGCTATTTCGGAAACTGCTCCTTTTGAATTTGCGATAACTGTTGAAATTACTGGTTATAATACACTTACGCGCTCGATTAGTTTTCAGAGTGAAGGTGTAAAAACCATCGAGCTTCAGTTGGCGAAAGTATCAGACGAAACAGAAACCGAACATACAGGTGGCACCGAAAACGGAATCGACACAGTTTTTCATTTCAGCTTGCCGCCAGTTGGAATAAAATCGGCACAAACAGCTGAGTACAAAATAAATTACACCCTCACAATGTCGAATCTGCTTAAGTTTACCGATGAATCAGGTCAGCTGATTTTCAAATCGAAAGAAGAAGCACTGAATGCTTACAAACTCGATCCTGAGAACTTTCTTAAAGTAACAATTTCGTCGTTTAATGAATATCAGCCCGGTGTTGAAGCTGTTAACATTAATGGCACTATTCGAAATGCACTTTTTCATAAGCTTGAAACCGG
>DPCJ01000107.1:0-10801 GCA_003516705.1 Prolixibacteraceae bacterium
TAAAAACCGAAAGCTACGATAAGAAAGGTAATCTGACAGGCCACTCTGAACTTGTTTCAATAAGCTACTGATAAACAAACAACTAACTTAACTATGAAAATAATGAAAACTATATTATTTTTTTCCATCTTGTTTCTGGCATGCAATTTTTTGCAGGCACAAAACCTGACAGATAATTATCTGAACAAAATACCGCCAATACCTAAAGAATCGTGTGATATTTCAAAAGCTGAAGTGGAAACTTTTCAGGAACAGATTGGTGTTTTGGATACTGAAATTAAAAATCAAATCAGGTTGTTGCGACAACAGGAGAACGCTCAGGTTAAAAACAGTGAAGCGCGGTCGAAACAGAATGCAATGCAGCAAATGAGCCAACAGTACGGGCTTTCGCAGGAGGAGATGAATAAAATGCAAAGCGGTAAAATGTCGGAAGCCGACAAAAAAGCGCTGGCCAACAAAATGATGCAACAACAAACCAACATGTCGATGGGTGAAGTGCAAAACCTCGGAAAAATGAGTGAAGCCGGTAAAAAAGCGTATATGGAAGCCTACGGAACCGAAGCGATGGCCACTTCGTCGCAACCCAACGCCGTTCAAAAAAAGGAAAGTGAAAAAGCCAAAGATTCTTATGAACTAATGAATGAGCAACAATCGGTGATGGCAAAAATAAATGATGCAAGCCAAAAAATCGGGAACCTTTATACAGCTATCGAAAAAGACCCAAAACGTATTCAAATGCTAGCCAACATTGAAAAGATGCAAAGCAAATTTACGTCAATGATTGGAGCCAACGGTGGGCAGGGCGATAGTATGGATTCGCTTGCGGTTAAAATTAAGAACGAACAGAATAAATACTGCCAACTGTTTACCCCACAGTACTGCAACGCGGTGAATCAGCATTTTACGATTCTGACAAATTCGCTTCCCGACCAGTTTCGCTTAGGAGAAATTACAGCCGAAATGACCAAAAAACAAACCGTAGTTGAAATACCTGCCATATGCGCCGAAATTGGTAGTCTTGAAGATTTAAGGGGATACCTTGACAAACTTCAAAACGCTTATCAGTATAAACTTTATTATCCTGAATAAAGTGGTTTTTTACTTTCTGTTAGAATTAATTACAATTCGTTAAATATCTGCCCATGAAATTCATTCTGTTGATATTAACACTTTTTTTCTGGAGTGTTTCAGTTGCCCAAAACACACAGTCGCCCGAACAAATCCGCCAGGAAATGGCCAGAATCCGTCAAACCACCAACTGGGACGACCCCGCTGCAGCCAAAAAAGCCAACGAACAAATAAAAGAACTGGCAAAAAAACTGATGTCGGGAAACTCTGCAATGGGCAGCGGTGCAGGTCAGCAACAACAGCAAGGTGCTGACCCTGGCTCAAAAGATGGCCAGAAAATGAGTGAACTGAACCAGGAAATGATGAACCAGAAAATGAATATTTACAGTCAGATTTGGAAAGCTGGTGCTGCCGGAAAAAGCGCTCCGATATTAATTGCAGAACAGGTTAGGGAAGAAATTGTAAAAGACTTTAAAGAAGACGACAACAAAGAAGTAAAAAACGTCGACTGGCTTGAGGCAATGAATTACTTAACAATCAATCTTTCGATGCCCGGCGTGCAGGCTGTTATCGACCAGATGGAAGCGTTCAGGGGAATTGAAATACTAATTATTACCGCCGACAAACCCGGTGAACTGGTTAATCTCAACAACATTCTTTCAAAAGCCAAAGACTATCCGTTAAGGGAGTTGTACATTGTGAATTTTGGAATTTCGGTTTCAACATTGCCTGCCAGCATTGGCAATTTCGCAGGGTTAACACGGTTATCGTTACTGAACAACAACATTAAACAACTGCCGGCATCAGTTTCAAAACTTACCCAACTCGAAATTTTGCATGCCGACGTAAATCCAATTCAGTCCCTTCAGACTCAAATAAAGGGTTTAACCCGGCTTCGTGAGCTTGGAATTTATAAAACCAAAATTCCGGATTCAGAAATCGAACTGATTGAAAAGGCGCTGCCCAATTGCGAAATCCTACGGTAAAACGAGCTAAATTTCTGAAAATGAAAAAGAATTTATTCTTATTAACAATACTTGCACTTGTAATATTTTCCCTTCATGCCGAAGAAAAGGTTAAATTTTACATGGCAAATAAAATTGAATGCGATTCGTCGACAAATACAATTGCCTACGAAAAAAGAAATATATTGGAGGATGTTGTTGGCAAAAAACTCCAGGATAATTACCCTTGTATAAGCCTCAGTACACAGACTGGTGTTCATATTCGTCTTGATGCGCTGCGAAAACAATGCTATTTAAAAGATGTTCCAACCGACGACATTCAGAAACAACTTTCGTCGATTGGCAGTGCACTCGATTGCAATTACCTGGTTTATACCTATATAAAAGTTTTTCCCGATAAAAAGGCGATGGTAACCTGTAAGGTAATGGACTACAAAAAAGCACAGGTGATTGCTAGTTCTCTTCTATCGCAAAATATTTCGAGTATAAGCAACTCGGTTGCGGAAAAAATGGCCGAAGAAATGATGGACCAGCTAAAAGACCATGAAATTTGCCCCTACGAAGGTAAACTCACCATTGAAATTGAAAGCGAAAAAGAGGAATCGACAAGCAGTTCGGCGGTGTGCGACAACGGGATTATTACCACACAAATCAAACTTAATTCGAAATCGACCGGGAAATGGGAACTAAATAAAAACGGATTGCGAAAAGCCGGCGGCAGCGTGAGTTACGACTTAAACGAAAAAACTGAAACAACCATTATAAACCCGTGTTACGTTTGCCCCGACGGAACAAAAACAATGGCCCAGATTCAGGAAACAAAAACTGTGGAAGGAAAGGTTTCGGGGCTTTCGAGTAAAAGTGTTTTTGAAGGGCAAAACGTGGAAGACTGTCGTGTGAAAATTATGTTTTTGAGCGACGAAACATATTACATTCTGGTAAAAGCTGTTACCGAAAAAGGCAACCTGAAAACCACCATCGACAAAAAAGTGAATGCCCCATGTGCAACGGGCGACGAGGAAAAACCAGAGGAACCCCGCAACAACGAAATCGATATTCCGCTTGTGGTGGTACTCGGACCCTATAAAGGAACTACAAAAGATGCCGTTCTCAGCCAGAACGAGACAAAAGACCTGACACAGGGCCAGGAAAAAGGAACTGCCAAAATCAATTTTTCATTAACCCGTAAAAACTAATCTGTAAAATGAAAGCCTGCGGAATAATCGTTTTTCTGGTATTGGCAATCACCGTTGTTGATACAACAGCTCAGAACGCAATCGGCAACGACGGGTTGAATGGCCTAAAAAAAGAGTTTTACCCCAACGGAAAAATGAGTAAGGAATATACACTTGAAAATGGCCTAATCAACGGAGTATATAAAACTTATACCGAAAAAGGATTTTTAGCAACCGAACAGGAATATTTTCATAGCATCCCGCATGGATTTTACAAAACCTTTTTTGAAAATGGCCAGATTCAGTCGGAATCCAATTTTGAAAATGGGATACAAAATGGTAAATCACTGGAATACTATGAAAGTGGCACGCTGAAAAAAGACAGTTATCTGACCGGCGAACCATGGGAGTACTCAGGTTACACAAACCTGTTTTACGAAAATGGCAGCAAAATGAGTGAAACCAAAGTTGACAAGGGGAAACTGGTAATTTCAATTTCGTATGATACACAGGGAAGAGTAACCAATATAGAAACAGACGGCCACTCAACATCATACTGGTACGAAAAAGATACCGGGAAGAGACATGTGATAATCGATGGAAAACCTCAGGATTAGCGATTTTAATCTTCGACATAACAAGAAGACCTATTGATTCAACTGATAAAAATGAATTTGCAAGTATCAATTAAAATCATCCTCATGAAAACAATAATCCGTTCAAGCCTGATTTGTGTATTTGTTCTGATTTCCAGCTCTGTATTATTTGCGCAACGCAACATTAAAAGCGAATTAAAAAGAGATGTAGTCAAAATTGAAGACGGCCGCTACACCATCGAGGAATATGGTCTAATCAGTTCGTTCGACAAAGATTACGAGGTTAAAATTTCCGCGTCAGCACCAGTCAGCCTGTTAAGCCGCGATAATTTTATGCGGTATTACGGCGCGTTTTCGAGTTCCATCTTTTCAACCTGGTTCAGTCAGGAAGGAATAAAGGCGCCCGACGATTTACTGGTTGTTTTGAAAGAAAAACCTGGCAAACAGGTTGAACTGACGGTTACCATTACAATGAGCGAAAGCGGTGTCGATTATGTAATCGCCACAAAAAATTCGAAATCAGCAATGACGATTCAATGGCAATACCAATTGTTTGCCGACCCACCAGCTCAGTAACATGAAGTGGTCTTGAAGTATCAAAAAACAGTAAGAACCGTAATCAGCATAACATGAAAAAAACGCTTATCCTATTGATTTTCATCTCCATCCTCGTCATATCGCTTTATGCACAGCCCGAAAAAATTCCGTTTCTGGGCGATAAACCCGGTACTTTCGAAATCCTGAGCCGCACCGACTATTCGATGTACCAGAAATTTACACCCGCTGAAATGGCTGCCAACATGGAACGAATCAAAGAGCTGGTTTCCATTGTAAGGCAGGACCCGGTGCTTGCCGACATTAAAGGCTTTATGGGAAGAGCAAGGATTTACGACATTTCAAGCACACAGAAATGTCGCTTCGGGGTTGCAGCAAGGGTAAGTTTTGAGTTCAGCGATTACCTCTATTCCAAGGGAAAAATAACATACAACACCATTGAACCGCCGGAATGGACGATTTTACTCAATAAAATTTCGGGTTATTGGAATGGGTTCAATACCGAAAAGTGCATGTTTACAATACCTTTCAACAAGAAAACGATTGCTCCCGGAGTTGATGTGTACGACAACTTTACCTTTGTAATTTACGACCCTGCGCGCCCGCCTTACTGGGTGCCTGTTACCGTTGAAGAAGCATTTGCCGTAGCACGTGAGGAAGCAAAAAAAGAAAAAGATGAAATCGCCGCCAAATATTTAAATGAATTTCTCGAAAATGAGTGGGCTGCCATTTCTCCTGCCAACCTGAAAAACCAGGCCTATTTTGGAGGCGGTATTTCACGGGTGAGCGATTCACCGGGCTTTGAAGGCCAGGACAATCTTTTCCCGCCAATCGTAAAGGTAAATCCTGAATACTGGAATAAAAATCTGCCCAAATCGGCCATCCAGTTTATTGTTCTGACCATGTCAGTTGATAAAAAATACATGCAGAGCGAATACGAAAGCTGTGTGAAACATCAGTACTATGGTGAAACATGCAACCTGCGCAGATTCTTTGTTTCGTATGATGAAGAGGATATTAAAAAACTTACACAGCTAATCGGAAAATAACAGGGCACGATTTGAATATTGCTTTCCTCTTTAATGGCCGGAAACAAGGTCAGCCGCTGGTAAGGTTTAATCCCGAATTTTGGGACCGTTCGATGCCGCCTTTGGCCATTCAGTTTATGACTTTCTGGTTTCCGCAACACACCGAAAGCGAAATGGCTGAGCATTACATAAAGTACGGTTATCCGATTTATTCGCAAATGCTGGTTAACCAGATAAACTGGACCGAAGTAGACGGCTGATTCAAAAATGAAATTGAGAAACCTATAAAATTCAGAAAATGTTAAAAGGAAATAAAATTGTACTGGTGCTCGGACTGATTACATTGGCTGCCGGCATTTTTGTCTTTAGCCGCGAGTTTTCATTCCGCAAAAAAGCAGTTCAAACCGAAGGAGTTGTTGTAAGCACAATTGGTTCGACATTTAATGTTCAGTATTTTACTGCCGACGGCACCGAAAAGGTTAAGCGGTTTTCTGCAAAATCGAATCCTTACCGGGCCGGCGACCCGAAAAATGTATGGTACCTGCCCGAAAACCCCGACCGCGCAAAACTCACCAACGATACCAAAGGTGGAAAAACATTACTGAAAGTCGCATTTGTTTGCCTGCTGCTGGGTGTTTATCCGTTGTTTATAAAGAAAAAGGTGACGGAAAAATGAGTTTGATTTTGTCTCTATGGTAACCGAACTTGTTCTTTTCTTCAGCATTTGCTTCCAATAAACAGCGACCTTTCCTTTTCGGCAGCTTAAAACGGTCTGTTCAGGTTTTCCCAATCCTTTTCAATCATCGCATAAATCAGGTCGTCAACCCACTGGCCGTTAATCAATAAACTCTCAACAAAATGAGCTTCTTTCCGAAATCCAATCCGTTCAACCAGCCTGACAGCGTTTTTATTCGCCGGGTCGATTGATGTGATTATCCGGTGCTTTCCCAACGCTTTAAACAAATAGTCAATTACCCTTTTAACTGCTTCTGTTGCATAACCTTTATGCTGAAAATTTTTACTCAGGGTAAAACCTATTTCAGCCTGCCTGTTTTCGCTGCCAAGAAAGTGTACTCCCAAATCGCCAATTATTTTTTGCGTCTCTTTCTCTATAACAACAAATTGGAACCAGGTTTCAGGTTCATTCATTTGTTCCGATACATCTTCGATAAAAGTTTCAACGTCAGATAACGTTTCAGGAATCCAACCCTGGTATTGATTTGTTGCTTTGTCGGAGCGATATTCAAATACTTCGTTTTTGTCGCCAATCTGAATGGGCCTGATTGTCAGTCGTTTTGTTTCAAGTATCATCTGGTAATTTGTTTACTCGGCGCTTTGTAACGGGTTATGAAAAGTGGTCGGGCGGATTGTGGGCAATTTCTTGTCATCTCGCCTTAGGCGAGACGAGCGGAAAGATGCCCACCGAAAACCCACTGCTGCCGCGCTTGACAGGTAGCTGATGGTAAAAGCTGGCCTTTAATTAAATCCTTTGAAAAAATCATGGTCAATTTCATACACTGTCACTGGTTTAAGTCCTAGTCGATACTTTTCAAATAGTTCAATTAGTCTATCTCCGTCAATTAATTCAATTGGAGTAACCCCGTCACGATTTGCTTCGCTTTTTGCTTCTTTTGTGAATCGTCCTGTCGTTATTATTAGTCCTTTCTCACCTCGTCCTTGCATAGCACCACGGAAGTCTCTTACATGGTGAGGCGAAACTGTTTCTTTGTATCTTTTACACTGGAAAACAATGTTTAAACTAACTACATCATTTAGTTTTACTATTCCTTTTCCATCAATTCCTTGGTCTCCAGAACCACCTGTTATAACTATTTCATTTATACCAATCTCTGTCAAAAGTCGTTTACACAACTTCTCAAAACCAGATGGGCTAAGGTTTTGTATGATATTGATTAAGCCGATTGAACGTTCTTCGTCTTCAATTGGTATATTTTCAAATATAGGTTCTGCTTTTTTATGTTTTGAAGTTGGCGTTTTTTTGACGCTGTCTTGTACGCTTTTAAAAAGATTATAAACCCCTTCATCATTGAGCTTTCTATCAAGTCCATCATTTGTAAGTCGCCAAATGCCACGTTGAGCATTGTCAATAAGTCCAGCCTTGAACAAATAGAACCTTGCCCATTGAATTTGGTTTCTGATTCGTGATTGACCATTGGAAGTAGTTTCTTCTAAATCAGCTTCTGTAATCCCTAATTTGTCTATAACTTGCTCTATTATGTCAGAAGAGTCGCCTGCACCACCATTCAATTGAAGTGCAGTCAAAACAGGATTAATATATTTTAAAAATTCTGGTCCTTTCATTTAGTATCGTCTATTTTTTAGTTTCTGTGTCGTCTGTTAGGCTTGCCCTTAACTATGTAATACCCCAGAGCTATTATACTTTTTTTCATTTTCCCCGGGGAATTTCGCAGTGAAATTCTTGATGGATGATTTTATTTTTGGCGGCTGGCAGTTCATGTCAGATTATTTTTTCTCAAAGCTAATAAAAGTCAGGAGTTCAAGTATTTGAGACCATGCGTTTTTTTTATGATTACAAGTAGTTTTTTGGTTTATCCATCTTTCTGCCTGCCAACCAGTCATCAGAAAAGTTTTGAGTACAACAATTACAACCCGACAACCACGACAACAAAATCAACTTCTTCAACCTTCCCCCCGCAACCTGTTCCAGTTCGACGATTGTTTGCCTGTCATCGAGTCAATTTTCAGTTTCAACACCACTATAAATTCAATTTCTTTGGGGTCGAACGGCATGTTGGCAGGAGCGCCGTGTTGTTGCATAATAATGTCGAGCGCCTTTTGTTTCTCGTTAAAACCGGTTACAATTTCAACTTTTCCGTAGCCGATTACGCTGCGGTACATTTCGCTCCAGCGGCAGGCCACGTCGGCTTCCACTATGGCTGTTTCGTCTTCCACCTCAAAACAAACCTGCGGGTTTTGTCGCAAAACTTCAAGCTTTTTTCCTGCCGGTGCCGAGTGGATGTAAATACAGTTTCCGCCGTAACCGAAATTAAACGGCAGCAGGTACGGCATTCCGTTGTCAATCATCGCAAGCCTTATAATGGTGGCTTTTTTCAGTATGATTTCCAGTGTTTTCGGGTCGGTAATTTCCTGGTTGGCTTTTCGCATAAAACTTTGGTAATTATTGGTTGATTGAATTTTTGTAAAAATTGTAATAACATACTTTTTGACGATGTCTTCACTCACCCCAATTTCAACCGAATAAACTCGGTTGAAATCTGCCCCTCTCTGAAATCAGAGAGGGGAAAAGTCGCGACACGAAGAAAATAAATCTACAAAAACGGATTATACGCTACTTCCCACAGGTTGTCGTCGGGGTCGGCAAAGTAGCTGCTGTAGCCACCCCAGAAAACTTTTTGTGGCTCTTTAACAATGGTCACTCCTTTGCTGCGCAGTTCGTTTATCAGGTTGTCAACCTCGGCTTCGCTGCCCAGGTTGTGCGCCAGTGTAAAACCTTTAAAACCGCTGCCGGCGGCATCAACCGTGGCATCATCGGCCAGCGCTTCGCGGTTGTACAACGACAGAAAAATGCCGTTCAGCTCAAAAAACACAATATTTTCTGAACTCATCGGCGAGCGTTTCCAGCCTAAAATATTCCCGTAAAAACTGGCCGAAACCTGCAAATCAGCAACTCCCAGTGTTATTAAGGTCATTCTTTGTTCCATGATATTTTTTATTTTGTTATTCTTATTTACTCACCCCTCGCAAATCCCATTAATGGGATTTGCTCTGCCCCTCTCTTTCAAAAAAGAGGGGCAAAGTTTCCAAAAGCATCTAGGTGTTTTTCTTTTCTTTCATTTTTATTTCACCGGAAACATATCCAGAATAATCGGTTTTAGTCCGCTGAAAAAGAATTCAACGGCAATCACCATCACAATCAGTCCCATAATCCGCATCATCACGTTTATTCCGGTTTGCCCCAGCAGTTTTATCAGTTTCGACGAGCTGTACAAAATAATGTAAGTGAGCAGGATAATCAGAAAAACAGCAACAAAAAGTACCAGTTTTTTAGGAATGGTATCAGCATCTTCCATCAGCAAAATCACCGTTGTAATTGCCCCCGGACCGCAAATCATGGGAATGGCCAGCGGTGTGATAGAAATATCGGAAACATAACTTTTTACCTCGTTGTCACGGATTTTAACCTGACTAAGCCGCGCCTGCAACATGTCCATGCCCATGATAAAAAAGATTACTCCGCCCACCACGCGAAAACTGTTTACCGAAATTCCGAAGAAATTAAAAAGCAGTTGCCCTGTGAGTGCAAACGCAATAATGGTGAAAAACGCGACAACCGAGGCTTTCCGCGCAGTACGGTTCCGCTCTGCAACAGAAAGTTCCGAGGTCATGGCCATAAAAACAGGCATCGTTCCCAGCGGGTTGATGAGTGTGAACAACGATGTAAAACTAAGTAGTGCAAAAGTGATGGTTTCGTTCATGATTTCTTCTGTTTTTTAGCTGGCTTTGCCAGATTCTCCCCCACCCTGAAACGTACGATTTCGGCAATCAAATCAAGCGGAAGCGGCTGTCCCAGCTGAAACTGAACGGTTCCTTTGGAAAGTTTATACTGTTGCAGCCTGTCGGCGAAATGAGCAATTCCCGACGACCCGGGGTAAAATCCAATGTGGGTTTTGTAGGCCGAAAAATGCACGAGATTCCCGTTCAGCACAAAAGTTGGAATGGCGTATTTTATTTCTTCTGTACATCCCGGCGCTTCGCGGTGAATCAATGCGCGTAATTCCTGTAATATAGTCTGTACATCAGCCGGAAACCCGGAAATAAAACTGTCGATATTTTCTGTTTTTTCCATGCTATTCAGTTTAATCTTTACTTTTCACCGGAACCCAAATCTCTTCTTCAGAATCTGCACTTCCCTGTTTGTATTTTTCTCCCAGAACTTCGAAATGTGGTCTGTCGTCGAGCTGAAAATCTGAATTAGGTAACCACGCTGAAAAAATATGCTGAAAGATTTCTGTGCCCATTCCTTTGTGCTGAAAAACAGCATACAAACCGCCAGGCAACTCAAAAGGCTCCATTTCATCGGGAATCACCGAAAAGTTTCTTACTTCTGCCAGGGCCCATTTTTCAAACTCGTTTAACGGATCAAACTGCTGAAAATAATCCTCATCATAAACCTGGAGCGAAAAAAGTTCATTTCCCACGCGGGTTTCAATCTCTTTGAGCCGGGGCATAAAACTTCGCCAGAGTTCTCCCGTCTGGTTTTCAGCCAACGACATCACCCGGCAAACGCCAAGCAGTTTTTTGGGTCCGATGGTTTTAATCTGTGGTTGCATTCTGTTTAATTTTCGATTACAATGTTGTATTTACTCAACAGCCCGAGAACTGCGGGCAGCGCAAATTTTGCCTTTTTAATT
>DPCJ01000107.1:10807-34613 GCA_003516705.1 Prolixibacteraceae bacterium
AGCCAAACGGATTGCAGCTTTCGAAATTAACTGCCAACATTTTGCACTCGCTGAATTTACAATCGCGGATAGTGGTTTTCATGAGTTTAACAAAACTCAGGTTGCAACCCGTAAAAACGCAATTGGCAAAAATGAAATCAGAAAGGTCGGTTTGCGCAAAATTACAATTCACAAAACTGCAACCCTCGTACTCGCCTTTTTCAAGCCGAACAACCTCAAAATCAACTTCCCTGAAAGTTTTATCCTCAACAAAGACATGCTTCATTTTATTGTATTTTGAGTGTCGTTTCTGCGGGTTTAAGTCCTTTTGCTTCAGCAGTAATTTTTGCTGTCCCGGTTTTATCAGCCGATTTTACTATCAGCATCGCCTTCCCGTAAAAAAGATTCACAATTTTTGATTGAAACGGGTTGAGCGATTGCGGATTTCCGTTGTCAATTCCGGCGATGGTAACTTCGCCTTCGGTTTTTATTTCAATCCTGTTGTCGGCCAGCGGACAAACATTTCCGTCTTTGTCCAGCGCTTCAATCAAAACAAACGAGAGGTCCTTTCCATCGGCTGTAATTTCAGAGCGGTCGGGTGTCAAACGCAGTTGAACCGGTTCGCCGGCAGTTTTCATCAAGCTTTCTCCTATAATTTCACCCTCCTTGTAAGCCACCACTTTCAGTTCGCCGGGTTGATAAATAGCATCGTTCCACATCAGCCTGAAACGGTCAACCGAATGATTTGATTTTGGGTTCTTGCATTTTTTACCCAGCGATTTTCCGTTCAGGAAAAGTTCGGCACAATCGCCGTTGGTATAAACAAAAACAGGCACGTTTTGTCCAATTCTTTCGGGCCAGTTCCAATGGGGCAAAATATGAATGGTTGTTTCGTCAGTGTTCCAGTAACTTTTGTACAGGTAGTAGCGGTCTTTCGGGATTCCGTTTAAATCCACAATCCCGAAATACGAACTCCGCGAGGCAGCCTCGGCAGTCAGTCCGTTTTGTTTTGCCCACATGTTTGTGTAAGGTTCGGGTTCACCTAAATAATCGAAACCGGTCCACACAAACTCGCCGGCAACGTAAGGTTCATCCTGCTGCCACATAAAATCGTCGTCGGCAATTTCGGCCCAGTATGGCGCATGCAAATCATACGAACTTACCTGCAACGATTTGGTGGTTTTTGTTTTGTCGGTGGGCAGCGGAAACTCGTAGAAACCGCGTGTACTCAGTGTTGAAGCCGATTCAGAAATAATCACCGATTTCCCGGGTTCGAGTTCGCGTGCCAGACTGTAACGGCGTCCATAATTCCAGCAATGCACATCGTAAAAATCGAAATGACGCAGTTTTGCACTTTCTTTGCTGTCGCAAACCATGGTGGTTAACCGCGTTGAATCAAACTGTTCCACCAGGTTCAGCATAGTTTTCAGTTTATCGAAACCGCCGTTTTTATCCCACTGAACATCTCCCATTTCGTTGCCCACACTCCACAGAAAAATGGATGGGTGGTTCCTGTCGCGCACCACAAAATTGCGGATATTGCGCAGTGCAAAGTTTTCGAAGTTGGTGGTATCGGTGATATCAGCTTTTCTGTCGTATTTATCAAAAACCTCGTCAATAACTAAAAACCCCATTTTATCGCATAAATCAAGCAGTTCAGGGGCCGGAGAATTATGACTTGTGCGCACGGCGTTGCAACCCATTTCGCGCATAATTTCGAGCTGGCGTTCCATGGCGCGGTAGTTAAAAGCCGCACCCAACGCACCCAAATCGTGGTGCAGGTTCACGCCTTTCAGTTGCACCCGCTTTTCATTTACATACAAACCGTTGTCAGCTGTAATTCTGATTTCGCGCACGCCAAAAGGCGTTTCGTACGAATCAACGAGCTGGTTGTTGTCAAAGATTTCGGTTTTTACCAAATACAAAACCGGATTTCCGGGCTCCCAGCGTTCGGGATTCATCAGTGTGATTACTAAAGTTGCCTTTTTTTGTGAGGCGGATGAAACAGAAATAGTTTCGCTTGTTTCACCTAATTTATTTCCTTTTTTGTTGAATATGGTTTGCTTCACAACAACCTGTTTTTCAACGTTATTGTTGTTTTTCAAGGTGGTTTCAACCTGAACATCGGCCATGTGCGGTTTTATAACCGGAGTTGTAATGTATGTTCCCCAAATATCAACATGAACAGGATTCACAGCAATCAACTGCACTTTCCGGTAAATCCCGGCGCCGGGGTACCAACGGCTGTCGTGGTTGCGGGTATCAGCGTGGACCGCCAGTACATTTTCGCCTCCCGGTTTTACCAATTTTGTAATATCGAGATAAAATGAGTTGTAGCCATAATCCCATTTCCCGGCCAATTGTCCGTTTACATAAACCTGCGGAAAAGCCATTACTCCATCAAAAAGTAAATACACAGTTTTGCCGCTGTATTCCTTGGAAATATCAAGTTTCAGCCGGTACCAGCCTTCATCTTTCCACGGCAGCTTGCCTGTACTTCCCTCGCCTGCTGGAATAAAAGGGCCGGCAATTGCCCAATCGTGCGGCACAATAACCTGCTCCCACCCCGTATCGTCGAAGCCAGTTTGAAATGCCTGTTCGTTTGCTCCCTTTTGGAATTTCCAACCTGAATCTAAAACTGAAACAGTTCGTTGTGCGATGGCAGATTGCACAAAAAGTATGATAAAAAGGGCAAAAACAAGAATATTATTAAGCTTCATAGCAATGATATTTAATGACTTATCCATAAAAAGCAGGATAAAAAATGAAGTGTTAAAATACGAAAATATGCCGAACCCAGCGTCAAAAAATCTTCACGAGGCAGCAATCAGAAAGCAGAAAATCAGGGTTCAGCTTTCCATATTTTATCCGAAGCCGGAAGATACTCAGACAACGCCGCCGAACCGTACCACGGAACCAATTCAACATCAAAAATACCAGCTTTTATTGCGGGGTCGGTTTGCACCAATGCTGCAGCTTCTTCAACGGTTTTTACATTCAGAATGAAAAGTCCTCGCCAGGTTTTATCGTTCTCACCAAACGGACCGGCGACAATCAGTTTTCCCTCATCAACCAGCCGTTGAATATTCTCCATATGACCGCGGAAAAGTTTGTTGCGATCCTCTTTGTCGGTGGTTTTGTTTTCACCGGTTTTCAGAATCACAAAAACATAATTTTTCATCCCGAAATCGTCGGCACCCAGTTTTTTAGCCAAAGCTTCATCGTAGTTGGGATTGGTTTTTTGAGCATAAGACAAAACTCCGGCGAAAAGAAAAAGAATCAGGAAAATTGTTGCTTTCATAAATAAGGCTTTTCTGTTATTATCAGAAAAACAACAGGTTGCAGGTTTTGTTTTTATCGATACGCTATTTTTTGATTTCATTTTTTTTAAGCCTGCTGTTTCTTATTGCTGGAATTAACGGTTTTCAATTATTTTCGCCCGACCAATTGCAAATGATTAATGAGACTTATCATACTCCTCTTACCGTTCATATTCATGGGTTTCGAAATGAATCCATCTTCGTTTAAAGCGAAGCAGCTGAATTTTACGCGTGTGCGCGAAGCTTTTGCCGCAAAAGAAAAAACTGTTTCGAAAACGCTTGTTGCAAATTCTCTTTCACGCGACAGTTTGCAAATTTATCTACGCGCTTTTAAAACCGAAAAAATCATTGAACTCTGGGCAAAAAACATTGCTGAGCCAAAATTTAAGCTGATTAAAGAATTTCCAATCTGCGAGATTTCAGGAAACATCGGGCCGAAAAGACGCTCGGGCGATTTGCAGGTTCCCGAGGGGTTTTATTACATTTCTGATTTAAACCCGTTCAGCAAATATTACCTCTCAATGCAAATCAATTACCCCAACGCTTCCGACAGTATCCGCGGTATAAAAGGCCGGCTGGGAAATCTGATTTTTATTCACGGCGCCTGCGAATCATCGGGGTGCATTTCGATTACCGATGAAAAAATCAAGGAGTTGTACGTTTATTTTATTGAAGCGAGGAACGCTGGTCAGCAAAAAGTGGAAATCACCATATTCCCGTCAAAACTGGAAGACAAAGCCTACGAAAAACTGACCAAAGTGTACAGTAAAGACAAAGACAAAACCAGTCTTTGGGCCGATTTGAAAAATAGCTACGATTATTTTGAACGTAAAAAAGTCCCGCCAACAGTTAAATTTCTGAAAAACGGTTCACACGAAATCAACTGAAAATATCTCACGTTGGCGGATGTAGCCGCTTCACAAACCAGGTACGCACTTTTTGCATGGTTGCGCGTTGACCGGCTGGTGCCTGTCGTTTACAGGTTGCTCTTTCCGAACTGTTTTCAGGGGCTCCCCAGCGGATTTCAACCCCGTCGTTTGGGTTGTAAGCCATCTCAAAAGCTTCCTTTCTGTCAAGCAATTCTTTCATCGAAAGTTGTTGCTCCGAGCCATCTGTTCGGGTGTACGTAATGGTCAGTTCACTGACTTTTTTATCGAGCATCGATTGCAATTCTTGTTTTAGTGCATCGGGCGAACTGCGTTTTGGCACATCAAAATCTTCAGGGAATTTGGCAACACGCTCCGGAAAACCAAGCACTGCATCCATGGCAATCAGCAACCGCAAATCGCGGTTGGGGGTTGAAAAATCTTCCCACGGACCGCCGGTAATAAAAACTCCTTTGGCAGAAGATGGCATCGGAATCACAGCGCCGGGATGTTTTTTAAAATAAGCCTCGCCGGTTGCCACCGATTTCACGCGCACCTGTAATTGCTCGTGCAATGCCTGTACCAAATCGTTCAGTGCTGCTTCGGGGTCAAGTGGTTTTGGGTTGATAATGCGTTCCATGAAAAGATAAAATGAGTCGGCTGGCATTTGCCACTGTTGCATCGAAAACGGTGCAAACCCCGATTCGGCTGTGATTTCCTCATTTTTCAACAACCGTGTTTTGCCGTTTTCTGTCACCATCGGGCGAAAAGCTTTGAAGCCGGGTTCGCCAACAACATCAACCGTGTTAAACAGAAAGTTGCCTTTCCAGAATCGTTTTATGGCCACAGTTTTGTCGGGCTGTGCATCAACCGCCAGCAAAACACCGGGCTTGTCTTTCGTTTGCGGAACCCAGCTTACCAGCACCAACGTGTGTCCGTACGGGTCAGCAAAAACGGTTCCCGGCAACAACGACCGACGGTTGAGTTCAACCGGATAATAATCCGATTGCTGGTTTTCGAAAGCCGTTCGGGCAGTTCCTGAGTGAACCCCATTCATCAGAACCCGGGCAAACGTATTGAAAGCCTGCACTGGATTGCTTTTCGATGACGGCGATTCGTTTGTTATCGACTGCCCGACACCCGGACTCTTTCCAGGATATCCCCTGTCGCAAATGTGGTAACCAAACGGCAGCCCCAGTTTCCACGCAAAATAGGCGCGCAGAAAAAACGGAGCATCGGCACAATCGGGTTCCATGCTCACCCTTATTTTGCTGTCGGGCGAATCTTCGTTCAGCGAAAGATGGTTGTATAACAAGTTTTGTTCTTTCCGTTGTGTTACTTCGTGCATGTTGGGCCACGATGTTTGTTCGTTGCACCCTTGAAACAAGGCATTTACCCAGGCAGCATAAAGCGTTTCCATGGCAGGATTCCAGCTTTTTGTAGTTTTCCACACTCCTTTTTGTGCAACTGTTTGCCGGGGTGCAATTTCAAACTCAGTGTAGGCGAGTTCTTTTCCGTCAATGATTATTGCTGCCCTGTATTTCCCTTCATTCATTCCTGCAAAAGATTCCAAACTCCAAAATGGCAATTCATTACCCGATTTGCCGTTCAATGACTTCACACTCCCAGCGTGGTCTGTTACCAAAATCCTGGCTTTTTTGATTTCCATTCCACCAGCGGCTAATATGCGAAACTCCTCGCCCGGCGCGGGATTGGCCGGCAAAACCAATATTGCATTTTCAAGCCTGTATTTGTTTAGCATTGTTTCAGATGATTCACCTTCAATCAACGAATTGATTTTTTCGGTGATAACTGATCTCTTCTCTCCCTGTTGACCGTTGGAACAGGAGAAATTTACCATGAAAAGAAAAAGCAAATTCAATCCAAATAATAGCCGACGAAATGGTTTATTCAACATGTTTTTTTTGCAAATAAATCGAGATAAAAACAAAAGTTGCGAATTACCGATTGTACCACTGATGGTTTTTAACCGGAACAATCCCTTCTGACCCGGAATAATTCATTACCCTGCGAACTGCAACAAGATTTCTTGCCGGGTCGTTTTTGGGATCGCCGGGAATAATACTCCCGATGTGTACCCGCCCCGACGAATGAATAAAATCGCCATTTGAGATGTAAATCCCAACATGGGTAACGCGTTGCGCCGAGCGTCCAAAAAACAGCAGGTCGCCGGGTTGCAGGTTTTCTATTTTGCTGAAATCAACTACTTCTCCATATTTTGCCTGTTGCGAGGCATCGCGCGCCAGAATAATACCGTGCCTATAAAATGCAGTCTTTACAAAACCGGAGCAATCGATTCCTTTGGTTGAAGTTCCTCCCCACAAATAGGGAAAACCCATCATTTGCCGGGCTGTTTTCAGAATATCGCCGGCAGTTGAATTTAAGTTCACCCATTCTGGAAAAGGCAAACAATCTTCCTGTTTTACAAAACCGTTTCTCCCATCGGGGAACCTAATCCTGAGCCAATTTTTTGCTGCCTTCTCAGCAATAAACAAGTCTCCCAAAACAATATCTGAAACAATTTCGACTTTGTCGTCGGGTGAATTGTAAACAAACCCGTTCACCTGTCGATATACCCAACGTGGAGTTTTATTCCACTGGCTCAATTCAGCAAAAGTTTTTGGTATCAAACCCCCTGAGTCCATCCAGCCAATATAATATTCGGGCGTTTGCACCCTGTACCATTTGTTTTTGTAATCAAGTACCTTCATCGGTGTTCCCATCAAAACCTGAGAAACCAGTTCCGATGCATCGCCCGGTTTTGCTCGAAGGTTGGCAACCGAAAGATTAACCAGCGCCCAGTTTTTTTCGCCAACAGTTGCATCAGGTAAAATCCTGATGGAATCAACAAATTCAACCCTTCTGTCGCTTAAAATCCTAATAATCTGCTGTTTGGCTTCGTATAAATTAGTTTCGCCTTTGATGACGATTGGCAACTGCAATGTGTCGCTGATTTCGATATTGAGAATGGCCACCCGGCTATCGGGAACCAGCTGTTTTTGGAGTTGCTGCAATTCATCTGAAAGGATTTTAAATGAAGTTGTTTGGGCAAAAATGGCCGGTTCAACCCAAATAATTGAGATCAGGAAAAAAATAAAACTGTAAAAATTCTTCATTACCGCTTTGAATATCAGGTTGCAAAATTAAGGAAATTGTTTGTACAAAGTCAGAATAAAAAAGCGATTCACAGTCGTTATAATTATTTCTTCACTTCAAGCACAATTACATTGTCAATCATAATTTTATTGTGTTCAGCTATTGGTAAAACAATTTCTCCTCTGTTTTTCCCTACATTGAATTTTACAGGTTCACCCGTATTAAACCATTTGGCTTGTTTCAGTTTATACGGAAAATTTAATAGATTTACCGCATTGCCTGCCTTTAAAGGATCTATAATATGCAGATAAACTTTATCACCCTTTTCAACTGCCACACCCCAACCAGCAGGGTTCATAAAACTTTTACGGGTGCCATAAATCGTTTCTCCATGTATTTTCAACCATTCTCCCACCGCCAAAAGCCGTTCGCGATGTGCAGGCCGCACTTCTCCTTCGGGTGTCGGCCCGATATTCAGCAGAAAATTGGTGCCCAGTCCTGCTGATTTTACAAGCAGATGTATGAGTTCTGTGGTTGAACGATCGACAGTGTCGCCGGTTACATAGCCCCAGCTTTTTCCAATAATATCGCTGGTTTCTAGCGGAATACTTTCTGCAATTCCGGCATCGGCGGAAAAACCGCCGCCTGTATTTTCGCCCGGCAGGTCGCGTTCAAAAGTCTGAAAATCTTCTCCCGAAAAAACCGACAGATGATGGTTGTTTACAATCATACAACCCGGCTGTAAATCGTGTATTAGTTTATAAATCTCATCGTAATGCCACGGCCTCATTTGTTTTCCGTTTTTCCCATCCGGCAATTTTGCAACCTGGTCCCAGTGCCCGTCGAACCAAATGCCATAAATTGGTCCGTAATTGGTGAGGATTTCGGTCAACTGGTTTTTCATAAACTGAATGTAAGAATTCCAGTCGCAATCGCCGTTAATTCCGTTTGCCTTTTTTACGGTTCCCTGGCAATAATCGGTCCGGTAAAAATCGGTAAGCGAATAGTAACAAAACAGCCTGATTCCCTGTTTTTGGCATTCTTCGGCCAGTTGTTTTAACACATCTTTTCCGTAGGGCGTGTTCATGATGCTCCAGTCGGAATATTTTGTATTGAACATGCTGAAACTGTCGTGGTGGCGCGTGGTAAATGTAATGTATTTCATCCCTGCGTCTTTGGCAAGTTTTACAACAGCGCCTGCATCAAATCTTTGTGGATTGAAAGTGTGTATATTTTCTTTGTATTTGCCGATGTCCTGCCCGCTCAGCGCCCAACCGATTTCTTTCCCTAAAACACTGGAAACACCCCAGTGAATAAACATCCCGAAATGCGCATTGCGGAACCACTCCCGATTTGCAATATTTTCAGCAGAAGGAACATAGCCGACCTGCCCTTTATCGAGATCGTTTCCTTGCGCTGCTAAAAAACCGGGATTGAACGTGCATAAAATGATGCATAAAAGCAATAAATTTTTCATTTGAATATGGTAAAGTTTGTCAGCAGAAAAATACAATTATTCCCTGTTTTTTATCCCTATCCCCACAACAAACCGGGTATCTTTTGTGTAAGGATTCGTGCAGAATTTCAGTTCGAAAGGTATTTCGAGTTTTTCAGTAATTTGAAAAGCATGATTCATTGAAAACCCCAGATTGACAAAAGCAGAATTATCGGCATAATATCCGCTGAAAGGCGTGAAACCGGCAAAAGCGCTGAAATCTATTCCAACTAATTGAAAATGGTATGCAGGTTCGATGTAGGTTGAAAACTGCTCTTTATCAGCCACTCTGTCTTTGTCGCCATACAAAAAAACACTGGCTAAAACGGTTAGCGGAAATCCGTCTTTTTCAAATTCGCCTGCCAGGTCAATGGTATGACGGAGATTATCACCTGAATACTGCCAGAAATTATTCGACTCGCCCCATACCGGATTGTAATAATCATACAAAACAAGATTCAACGCCGGTAAAACCTGGTAATTCAGAATGAGGTCAAGCTCTTCGTAACTGTTATCAAAAGTGGTGGCTCCCCAGATTGTAAAACCAATTTTGTTGTTTGAAAGCGAGATTTCAGGTTCGATGGCCGGAGCATCGCCCAGCCTGTCGCCACGCCAGAGATGACGGGAATATACATCGGTGCGGAAATCGATTTTCCAGCCGGGTTTATCCTGTGCCGGCAAATTCAAAATCGAAATAAAAAAAATCAGTAGTAAAATAGTTTGTCTCATTGTTAACCTGAATTTCGGAATGGCAAATTTACCTCTTCCAAATGCACTATTCAAGCAGAATTATCAGGATTATGGTTAAAATTGTGCTGTTAAAAAACATACAAACGGAATGTTAGTTTGGAAAAATGCAACGATAAAAATCCGCACTTCTGTTTTACTGAAAAACATTGATTTCGAAATCAGGAAAGGTGAAATTGTTGGAATAACTGGTAAAAACGGTAGCGGCAAAACTGTTCTGGCTCGTGCACTTGCCGGTGAACTGCCAGTTTCAGGCGATTTTATCACTGACGGAAATTTTCGTAAAAAACGGTTTGTTCCTTTTCATTCTTCACTTTCGCTTTCAAACGGACAGGCAGTTTACCGCCAGCAACGCTGGAACAAAATCGACACCGAACTTTTGCCTGTGGTAAAAAATGAACTGGCAAAATGCGATAATCCTGAACTGGCCCTCGAACTGATAAAAAAGTTCGGGTTAGAAAAGCTGACTGAGAGTTTTGTCATTAACCTTTCGAACGGCGAACAGCGAAAACTTGAACTGATAAAAGCACTGGCCGGCGAACCCGATTTGCTTGTGCTGGATAATGCTTACACCGGGCTTGACAGTGCATCGCGAAACCTGCTCACACAAATGCTTGAAAAACTTATTGAAAGCGGGCACACCATTATAATGACAGGTCTTACTGCCGAAGATTTTCCACCGTCGGTGAATCGTTTTCTGGTTTTAGGCAATGGCAGGGTTGAGAAATTTTGCACCCGCGCAGAACTAAAATCGCCAACAAAAAAACAGTTTGTTTTCGAAGGTGAAATACCACGCTGGCAGAATTCTTTATTTAACGAACTGATTGCGATGCGGGATGTTTCGCTGCAATATGGAGAAAAGAAAATTCTGGACAACATTAGCTGGCATGTAAATGCAGGTGAGCGCTGGTCGCTGACAGGGCCAAACGGTTCGGGAAAAACAAGTCTTTTAAACCTGATTTTTGGAGACAATCCTAAAGCTTACGGTTGCGACATCCGATTGTTTGGCAGACAGAAAGGAAGTGGCGAATCGATTTGGGATATCAAGGCGCGCATTGGTTTTGTTTCGCCCGAAATGCACCAGTATCTTCCACAAAAACAGTCGGTTACCGAAGTAATTTGCACGGGTTTTCAGGATGCCGAAAACTCGTTTAAAAAACCTACCGGTTACCAGGTTGATGTTGCACGCCAGTGGCTGAAACTGACAGGCTACACCGAAATTGCAGGAAAACTGTTTGGCGAGCTTTCCACTTCGGCACAGCGGGTGGTACTTTTTCTGCGTACGCTGGTAAAAAATCCGCCGTTGCTCATTTTAGACGAACCTTTTCAGGGATTGGACGCCAGTCATGTACGGATGCTGAAAAACCTGCTGAACCTGATTGCAGAACAATCATCCTGTTCCATGATTTTTGTAACCCATATTCCCGAAGAACTTCCTGAATGCATTACAAAACACCTGAAACTGAAAGATGGGTTGGTGGTGACGAACAATCAGTAATTTTTTCGTTTCACAAGTTTTGCCGAAATAATTCTCACATTTTCCAGTGGCCGATCAAGGCTGTCGGTTTTTACGGCTGCAATTTTATCAACCACATCCATACCTTTTACCACTTCGCCAAAAACCGTGTAATTCTGGTCGAGATGCGCCGCTCCTCCAAGCGTTTTATACAACAGCCGGTGCTCTTCCGGAATCTTGTAAAGCATCCCCTTTTTTAGTTCCACATCAGCCAGTGCCCTTATTTTATTACTGATTAGCGCCAGACTGTCGGGATTTGTCTGCCGTTTTCGCAGTCCTTCGTACAACACAGCAATTTCTTTGTTTTCAAACTGATGAAAAACTTTGTTAAAAGCCAGCCAGCCGTTGATTCGCTTTTCAGCAATGTTCAGTGTGCTATCGGTGTAAACCCGCCCCTGCACAAAAGTAAACTGCGTGCTGCTCGACGCCCGTTCGGGATTATCGTCGCGGGCAGCATTCAACGCGCCGCGTTTATGAAAAAGATTTGGATTGAATTCAGCAGGAATTGTGTAAGGCAAATCCGCCTCGCCCAACGGAATGCCGGGTTTTGCCAATTTGCTGTCGGGATCGCCGGTTTGAATAATGAATTGATTAATAACCCGGTGAAATAACAGACTGTCGTAAAAATGCTGATTTACAAGCTGGATGAAATTATTCCTGTGCAACGGGGTTTCGTCAGAAAGCCTGAAAACGATTTCACCCAATCGGGTTTCAAAAACCACATCTTTTTTCAAATCCTTTTTTCTGACGTTTTCAAAAACAACAGGATTACAAGCTACAAGGCCAAAACCGGCGAATAGACAAACCGAAAAAACCCGCAAAAAGAAAAATTTCAGACCAGCCATAATTGTTAAAATTTAATTGCGAAATATAGTAATTTGTTATATTTGCCGCTGCAATTGCGGGAGTAGCTCAGGGGTAGAGCATCAGCTTCCCAAGCTGAGGGTCGTGGGTTCGAATCCCATTTCCCGCTCAGTAAGCCAGATAAAAGTCTGGCTTTTTTATTACGGGAGTAAATAAGTCATTATTAAGAGTGATTTGGTTAGAACGGCATAATATTTGTCATAATGAGAAATATGATATACGATAAGAAAATTGTCACTTTTAAATCTCCCGATTTAGAAAAATTACAAGCAGTGGTTATTGATTTAAGAACAAGAATTTATATACCATTTGGAGCTGATACGGATAAAGCCAGGAAACGCTATTTCGAAAGGTTGGAGGAAAAAAAACCATAATAGTGTTTCAAGATGTTTAAGATTTGTTGAAAGATGGCTTCCTGAATTTATGATCTTTCAAAGAAGTTTTCGGTTTAAACATTTTAATCTAATAAATTATTACTTGAATTAATTTTTTGAAATAATTCAGGTTCATTATTGTCAATTTTAAATAGTTGCATGTTATTTTTTTGTGTCTGATTCTGGCATGAAAAAATTTCGAAACTAAAAAACCAACCTCTTTCAAGAGAAGTTTTTATTACTTATTTTCTTCAAATAGTATTCCGTACGCAGGTTTAAAATATGCACAGCTACCAACAAATTCTTCAGCCTCGGGAGTTCCCATTCAACTGTGCGGCCATGTATCAAATCGGTTATGAAATGCAAAACACAGGCTTTCAGGATAAACCTATCAACCTGTGTTTTCATTTTTATTCTATTCCGGATGACTGAATTATTTTCTCAGTTTTTGCGAAACGATTTCGTTCCACTTGTTAATCAAAATCAGCTCATCACTGAGTTGTACCCGGTCGTTTTCGTTATAAAACTCAAGCAATATTTCGGGACTATCTTTTTTTACGGGAAGTAAACTAAGTACAAGTTTCCCCGAACCTGAATTTCCTTTTTCTTTTCCATTCAACGATTTAACCATGTTTAACACGGCACATTTTTGTACTTCGTTCAGTTGAACCGATTGTGCAATTTCTTTCTCCTCCGATTTCTTAAAGAAGAAAAGAAAGTTCACTTTTTCATCGGTCCCGATGATGAAATTGCTACAACTGTCGTGTTTTGCTATTTTACAATTTTGTTGTTGCGCCAATTCATTTAAACGGTCTAACAACTGGTTCTTTTTTTTCTTGCTGCTTCTGCCAACCAAAACAAATGGCAATACAAACAGGGCCAAAAGAAAAAGCCCCATAATTAATGATGACAAATCCATTTTTATGTGTTTTAAATTTTATAAATCATTAAATGCTTGCAGGTTAACAAGTATTCACATCCGATTTACCTAAAAGATACTGACGGATAATAAAAAATGGATTACCAGAAATAATTAAACGGGAAAATGAGTACTGAGATTTTTTTCTGTATCAGAAGCTGAACGGAGATTTTAAAATATTGCCTGATTTCTCTTTTAAAAAGTTGCGAAATTATCCTTGAATTGGGACCTGACTCACTAAATGGTTCTTTAAAATCCTTTATCTGAAGATGAACCTGGCTATTTATACGGTTTTCCTTCTGGTTCAGATAATTAAAAAGATTGACAGAAGCAGTGCTTATAAAAGCTGTTTCTTCTGATTTGGGTTTAACCTGTGAATTAACAAGAACAACCGAACTACTTACCACCCCAATTGCAAAGCAATAAACAAGCGTAATGGTCAAAACAGCGATTATTTTAATACTTTTTTTCACGCTGTAAAAGTAGCAGTATTTAATATACTTTTTTCAACCCATCAGATTTTGCAATAAACGAGATTATTAATAATCTAAAAGTCAGATTGGCTGTGTCAATCCTGAATTTTGAATAATAAACTGAATATTAATCCACTGCCACCTTCCATGTAGCTGCTCCTACCCTGTCGTTCTGGTAAACCATCCTTTCACCAAACTGGAGTTTCAGGTTGTTCGTCAACGAATCGGAGGCATAATAAACAAAAACATCGGTGTATTTGCCTCCAGGAATTAAACCATTCACATTCTGGATTCCCGGAGTAACCCGCAATACATCAATGCTATCAGAGCTGCAATTGACCAAAACTTCCATGGTATGCATCACCCCTTCAATTTCGCTGTTATTCCACACAAAATCGGTAATCATTAACGGTCGTTTGGCTGCTGAAAGCTGGTCGGCATTGTCAACAAATTCCTGCTCCCAGTTGCCACCCAAATACCAGTACCGGTATTTCGAAATCGTTAAAACTGAAAACACCGAAACGAAAATCAACCCAAAATAAATGGCTGAAAAACCCAATTTTCGTTCTTCGATTTTAGCAGTTAAAATGCCGGTTACCAGCAAAATAAGCGGAATTGTATTAAAAATATAGTAACGCCACCAGTGCGTTGTAATTGCATTCCGGGCGATATCTAGGCCATAAAAGAAAATCAGTGCAGGCACAATGAGCAGCAAAATAAACCACGCATTTTCTCTTTTCGATGTTCGAATCAGAAATACTGCGGACACTATCATAAAAGCCAGAATCAACAGATTAATCGCGGTTTCAATTTGCATAGCGGCTGTAATGTTGCCGAACACATCGTCCCAGAAAAGGGTGTAATTCTGGTAAAACGAAAAAGTACGTATGTAACCTAAAATCATTCCCAGCAGTGGCGCCCACAAAGGCACTTTTTCAAACTTATGCCAGGCTAATGCAGCAAAAACCTCGTTACGGTTGTCAAAAATATAGAAAAACCAGGGTGAATAAAACACAAAGGTTATTAACAGAACGAAAAAGAATTTCAACCGTAATTCCTTCTTTACAAACCAGATAAACAGCAGATGCTCAAAAAGCATAAACCCTGATAATGCCGAGGCATACAACGACAACACACTAAAAACAATGTACCAAACCCACCATTTGGTTTCCCTGTATCGGGCCGCCATAAACAAAAAATAATGAATTGCCACCAGCAAAAATGCCCATAAAATATAATAACGTGCTTCCTGGGCAAAATAGTGGATAAAGGGCGAAACAGAAGAAAGACTTACGGCTATCCAGCCCGCGCGATGTGACCCAAACATTTCTTTGGCAAGCAAAAACAAAAAAGGCAACGTAAGCAGAAAAACCAGCACGCTAAAAAGCCGGTAGTGAATAAACTCATCTCCTGTAAGCCTATACCAAAACGAAAGCAGCAGGTAATGCAACGGATTCAGGTTCATATTCTGAAGCTGCTTTTTTAGCTGCGGAAGTAACGGGTAATTAAAATCGTTGTGTTTCAGCAAACCTGTGTAATGACTTATCGGAGCAATCTCGTTTAGTCTCGAATCATCGATTTGCAAAACATTGTCCGAACCCTCCACCTGTATAACGGTTGCTATTTCGTCGTACCAGAAAATTTTGTAATCGAGCCGGTAAAACTTCAGTGATATTCCAATTAGTGTGATAAAAATGTAAATCCACGGTTTGCTCAGTTGCTGTCTGATTATTTCCATACGGTTTGTTTAAGTCAGGTTGAAAAAGTGCAATTTAACATTTTTAGCTATCTTGGCTTCTCACTTTTTTGATTTGACACAATGAAGCTAAACCTGATTTTCACAGTTGCTTTTTGCTTGTTATTTTCTTCTTTTACCCCTGTTTCAGCGCAGGAATCGCTAACAGAAACCGACTACACACGGGCGGTAAGTTTTCTGTGGCAGAATGTAAACAACAAAAAAGCTTTTAACCTGAATGTCAGCGCCAACTGGTTCGCCGACAGTACCGGATTTTGGTACACTGTTCAGGATAAAACAACAAAAAATTACATGAAAATTGATTTTGCCACGCTGAAAGCTGAGATGTGGTTCGACTCCAAAAAGCTGGCTGAATTGCTTGAAAAGGAGTTAAACGAAGAAGTTAAAGCCACTGATTTACCAATCAGAGAACTCGAATATATCAGTAAAAATGAGCTGAAATTCAAAGCCAAAAACAAGAATTTTAAACTTGATGTGGGAAAATATGTACTCAACCTGAACGAAGAAAAGCAGGAAGAGCGCAACCCGATGGAGCGAAAATCGCCCGATGGAAAATGGATTGCCTTTACCAAAGACTACAATCTGTTTCTGAAATCAACAACCTCCGGCGAAGTGCGCCAATTGAGCCACAGCGGTGTAAAAAACTACGAATATGCCAGCTATTACGGCTGGGACGATATTATTGAAGGAGAAAACGGAGAACGTCCGGCCCATTTTAATGTTTCGTGGTCGCCCGATTCAAAATGGATTGCAACCAATATTTGTGATTTGCGGAGCGCCAATAAAATGTACCTGCTTAACTGGAGTATCGACTCGCTTTACCGGCCAAAACTGCTCTCTTATTACCGCGGTTCACCGGGCGACACAAACATGGTTTACATGATCCCGGTTTTGTTTGATGTTGAAAATGGCCGCGAAATCCGCCCCGATTTACCACGTAATACGCACATCAACCAGGTTTCAACACGCTGGTCGGAAACAGGAGAAACGTTGTTTGCCGACTACGCAACCAGAGGTTTTCAAAACCAGTATGTCCTTACGCTTGATATGAAAACGCTGCAAATGCAAACACTGATTCACGAGCAAAGCAATACCAATATCGACAACTTTTTTTATGTGGTGCTTGAAAAAATGGGAAAAATACTTTTTGCTTCGGAACGTAGCGGCTGGCGGCAATTGTATCTACTCGACATGAATTCAAAAGCAGTTACTCATCTGGCCCCAGATAATTATTATGTGAATGATATTCAGCACATCGACGAAAAAACAGGAACAATTTATTTTACTGCCTCGGGCAAAGAACAAGGTGTAAATCCTTACCAGCAATATTTGTACAGTGTTTCGTTGAGAACAAACAAGATACAATTACTCACACCCGAAAACGTGAACCACGACATCAGCTTTTCACCCGACGGAAAATATTTCACCGACAATCAATCCACCGCTCAACAGCCAACAACAACTGTTTTGCGCGAATCGGCAACCGGAAATATTGTTACTGAACTTGCCAAAGCCGATATTTCGGCCTTGCAGGCGATGAACTGGGCTGCACCCCATATTTTTACAGTCACTGCCCGCGACGGGAAAACCGAAATTTTTGGCGCACTCTGGAAACCTTCGAATTTCGACCCCGATAAAAAATACCCGATAATCGACAATAGCTACACCGGGCCGCACACGCAAATGTTTCCGCGCAATTTTGCCAGAGTTTTAAGCATCAACAACCAGGCGCTTGCCGAACTGGGTTTTGTGGTGATGATGGTTGACGGGCTGGGTTCGTCGGGCCGTTCGAAAGCTTTTCACGATGTTTCGTACAAAAACATGGGCCTCAGCCTTACCGACCACGTGTTGGCAATTCAGCAACTGGCAGCAAAATACGCATGGATTGATGCTGAACGGGTCGGAATTTTTGGCCACTCTGCCGGTGGTTATGATGCTGGTCATGCACTTTTGCAGTTTCCCGATTTTTACAAGGTGGGAGTTGCCAGCTCGGGCGACCACGACCACCGGATGGAAAAAGCCTGGTGGCCCGAAATGTACATGGGCTGGCCGGTGGATTCGGCATACCACAAACAGTCGAATGTTACAATGGCAGCCAACCTGAAAGGCAAACTTTTGCTGGTTCACGGTGGCATCGATGAAAATGTAAACCCGTCGGCCACATTTAAATTAGCCGAAAATCTTGTTCGTGCCGACAAACAGTTCGACTTGCTGATTCTCCCGAGCCAGCGCCACGGCTACACCGGAAAGTTTGCCGACTATTTCACCAAAAAACGCTGGAATTATTTTGTGGAACACCTGCTCGGGAAAAAACCGATTTGGGAGTTTTCGCTGGAGGAAAAGCCCTAAAAAGCTTATTCATCCGATGACTTCAAGTCATCGGATAAATAAAATTCCTAAAACGCCCACGTTACTTTTGCCCCAAACATCCTTGGTGCTCCCGGAACAAAAGTAGGTACACCAAACAAACTCCCGGTATTGCCGCCACTGGTAACGTATTGTTCATCCAATAAATTAGTGCCGTAAACCATCAGCGTCAGGTTGGGCTCGGCCATTCTGAAACCGCCTGTAGCATTCAGCAAACCGTAAGCTTTCTGATCGATTCCTTCGGTGTTGGCATCAGTAAAATAAATGTGCGTTTTGTACGAATACGACGGCGAAACAAACAATTGCAGATTTTTGGTGAGGTTTACCTGTGCATTGATTCCTGCGGTAAAACTGTGCTCAGGCGCAAGTGCAAAACTGTTACCGGCATATTCCTGCCCCAATCCGTCAGTGTTTGTCGAATCAAAAGCTGTTTGCAACCAGGCGTAATTTCCAAAAAGTTCGAGCTGTTTTATCACGGCCACGTTTGCCGATGCTTCAAGTCCGTAAGTTGTGGCTTTTCCGCCGTCGATGGTTTTATAATTAAACTCGCCTGTTTCTGCATCGGCAATCCATGCACTACTCTGGAAATTTTTGTAAAGCTGGTAAAATCCAACCACATCGATATATATCTTTTCAAAAACTGAACCCTTAAATCCACCATCAAAATTATCAAGTATCTCAGCATCCAGTATCTCTTCCTGTCCCGTTGAAGTAAACTGCAAAACATTAGGCCGACGGCCACGGGAGTAATTCACAAACAGGTTTCCATATTCGTTGAATTTGTATTGTAAACCTGCTTTCCCTGTAAACGAAAAAGTGTTTTTGCTGATTTCCTGGTTTGCAGAAGGCTTAAAAAACAGGTTGGGCGCGTTGCCGGTGAGGTAACCCAACGTTGAAGGTTCACCGCCGGTGAATTCAGCTTCGTTATTTAGTTTGTACATATCGTAAACTGCACGTAATCCGGCATTTACAAAAAGTTTGCGGGTGAGTTGATAAGTAACATCCATAAAAGCTTCAGCCGACTGGTTGGTAGCAGCGCTCCTGTTTTCTTCCTGGTGATTGGTTGGCAGCGGCATTCCGGCTAACGAACCCAATTGCGGATTGTCGGGCAATACAGCAAGTGAAACAGGTTGTCCGTCGGGCATTACTAAGTAAGTTGGGTCTAAAAACAGGTGCACCATGTGTTGTTCGTTGGGCGAAAACCAGTAGTTCTGGTTGGCTTTTTCCCGCCAGTAGCTGGCTCCCAGCGACCCGATTAACCGGCTGTTTTGTGCAAAGTTGCCCCTTATTTCCTGGTAAAACTGTTCGGCCCCCGAAGTTTCCTCCATATCGATGGCTGCCGATGCAGTTCCGTCGCCATCCCAGCGCGCCCCCGAATTACCCGTGCGATACGAGGTTATTGACGACCAGTAAGTATGTTCGGTGATGTAATATTTGTAGTTGAGTGTGGCATCGAATAAATCCTTGCCGGTATAAAGATTCCGGCCTTGCTCGTGCGAGGCCGTCCCGCTGAAGATTCCGGTTTCGCCATTGGTATTCGGGAACTGCTTGCTCATAAACGAAATACCCGGAGTTTCATCGTTCTGGTAGTTTACAATTACATCGAATTTATGATTCCAGGCCGGAACAAACCGGGCTGAAAAACGGCCTGCAATTGTATTTTTGCCATTCAAATCACCGCCAAAAGTATTTTTGACATACCCGTCGCGGGCACTGTAAATTCCGGCTGCACGTACAAAAAGTTTATCCTCAATCACAGGCACATTTACTGCTGCACGAATTTCGCGCTGATTGTAATTTCCGTATCCGGCAGTTACTGCACCTTCGAGTTTGTTTACCGGCATTTTGCTGATGAAATGTACAGCACCTGTTTGAGCTCCCCTTCCGAAAAGTGTGTTTTGCGGGCCTTTCAGCACTTCAACCCGTTCCATATCAAACAACTCGACTGATGCCCCACTTGCCCGGTTGATTGGAACATTGTTGCTATAAACAGAAACGCGGGGTTGCGCGCTGGCGCTCACTTCTTCGCTCGAAAGCCCGCGAATGACAAAGCTGGGGCGGTTGGCACCCTGCTCGCGAATGTACAACCCAGGCACCAATTCGCTCAACGGAGTGAGTTCAGATACATTCAGTCTTTCAAGGCGGTTGGCGCTTACAGATGAAATTGCCGCTGGTACATCAAGAATCTGTTGTTCACGTTTTTGTGCGGTTACAGTTATCGGTTCGAGGTAAATATTTTTGCGCACAAGCATAATATTTTTGAAATTTTCGCCGGTACGAAGTTCATAGTCGGTGGTTAAAGTGGCGTACCCCACGAACGAAATCCGGATGCGGCCTTTTCCGCTCATCAGGTTTTCAATCAGAAATTCACCGGCTTCGTTGGTGTTTACCGATTTCACTGCACCATCAACTGTAACAGTTGCGCCTGCAATTGGTATCCGGTCTTCATCGTAAACAAACCCCCGCAGAAAAACAGCGGGCAGGTTTTGGGAAATCTGCTCCACTTCGCGGTATTTCCGCTTAACTTTTCCGCTTTTCTTGGACTGACTAAACGCCGCAAATACAATAAATGACAGGATAACCAGGCTAAATAACTGTTTCATGACTCTAATAATTGATTCAGGAGATAAACGCACGAAATAGAAAAAAGATTGTGAATTTGGCATGACAGAAAGAAAATGTTTTATTCAATGCTTTTTCACCGAATAAACAGGCAATTTGAGCCAGATGGAAAATTCGTCCATACTGTTGTGTGCCAATTCCTCGGTTTTGCAGATTTTCAATGCAAAAGCCGGACGTTTATGATGGTCAACCAAATAAACCCTGAAATCGTTTGAAACAGATTTAATTTTCCGGTTCGAGCGGCTGTACATGGCATACACTTTTTGCATCGGTACAAGGGTTAACCCAAGATATTTTTCGAGTGAAATCCACTGTCCGCGTTTAAACAACCCAAATACCATGTAATATGGTTTGAACCGGCGGTTTTCGGTATCGATAACCACACCCGACCAGGTAAAAAGTAAAAACAGCGCGACTACAAAAATCGGGATGGCGATGTACCAAATTCCTGTAAACACAAAAGTTACAGCCAAAAACATAAACGTAATTCCAATAATTGTAAGAGGCCCGGAAAAAGTGCGTTGAATTTTATTGTCGATAATCATTGGTTTGTTATTCAAGTTTCAGGTTTCGCCGTTCGATGTAACTGTGCCACAAAATGTAAGTTGCCACCGACTGCCAGGGCGAAAACCGCTTCATAAAAGTAATGATTTCTTCTTTTGTTGCTGACTTTGGAACCAGTTCAAGTTCGTAAACCGCTTTAATTGTGGCCAAATCACCGGGTGGAAAAATATCGGCAAAATGCAGGCTCATCATCAGGTACATATCGATTGTCCAGTGACCGATACCTTTGATTTTGATAAAAGCTGACCGGATTTGTTCTGATGACAGAGAATTTAAATCTTTTAGATTGAGTTTGCCTGAAACAACTTCGCTGGCCAAAATCCTTGTATAAAGCGTTTTCTGTCTGCTGAAATAACACTGACGCAGTTCTTCATCTGTCAGTCTTAACAAATTATCGGGCGTTACTTCACCAATTTTTTCAACCAGTTTATTATATGCAGCTTTTGCCGATGCCAGCGAAACCTGTTGTTCAAGAATAGTCAAAACCAACGTGGCAAAATCGGGTTCGCGGTGCCAAAACGGTGGGTAACCAGATTTTGCAATCACGGATTTTAACCTGGGTTCGATTTGAATACACCAATCGCAAAGGGTTTCGAAATATTGTTTGTTTTGAATTCGTTCCATAGCATGCGAAAATAATGCAAGAATGCGGGAATGCTACAATGCAGGAATGCGTGAATGATGAGAAAGCAAAAAAAAATATCTATTACGCTAACCCGGGTACCCGGGAAAATTTCACACCCACGCTCCGTTATTCAGCCTTCGGATACTGGAAAAATAAAAAAGACCATATCTACTCCGCCAACCTTGGTAACCGGTGAAATTTGTCACCGTCTTTCCGTTGTTCGGAGAAATGAAGAAGGAAAAGAGAAATAACAAAATAAGAAATGAGGAAGTATCAGAAAAACAGAAGGGAGCAGCGCTAATCTGCCCCCTTCACGAAGGCAATACCGAATTAAATAAACTAAAAGATAATGATTGTTTCATGCCTTCGGGTTAAAAACGAAGAATAAGTATATTTATTATCTCAGATATTTTGAAGGTCATTTTTTGTAGTGAATTACAAGGTTTTTCTGAATTTTTGTAACCGATTACAAAAACTAAAACCTCACCACCACTGAGCCAACGAAATTAACGCCTGGCGAAACTATTCCGGAAGAATAACTCCGGTAGCGATTATCGGTTATATTTTCCACTCCGGCGGTGAATGTAACTTTCTGGTTTAATGCGTAACTGCTTTTCAGGTTGAGTGTCCACCATGCAGGCGAATAAGGATTTCCGTTTTCATCGGGCAGATACAAATGCGGCTTGTCCTGTTCGTCGGGCGCCAGTTCGTCGAAATCAAGTTTGCCGCTGTAATCGGCATACAAATCAACAAAAAGCTTGTTTTTTTCGTAAATCAGGTGCGAGCTGCCAAACGTTGGCGGAACATGGCGCACCGGGAAACCCTCAGCATCTTCGCCCTGCGTAAAAGTAATGTCGTGACGGGTACGCAGTTCGCGGGTTAAAAGGTATTCCACCGACAGACTGGCACCATAAATGGTTGCCGATTCTGCATTTACAAGCGCCTCAATTTTACTCATTGTGCCGTCGTACATCATCGAATCCTGACCGTTCAACGTAAAATCGCGGCGAACCATTGCATTTTTCAATCGTGTGTAAAAACCCGTCAGTTCTATCCGTGCTTTCTGGTTGTAGTTACGAACGATATCCAGTTCGAAATTTCGGGCATATTCAGGTTTGAGTCCGGGATTGGGCACCACTACATTTCCTGGCTCCGAATCAAAAACACGTGCCACATCGTCGATGTTTGGCGAACGAAACCCACTTGAAACATGCAGGTTTACCTGCCAGTTTTGCGTTGGATGCCAAACCATTCCAACATTGCCGTTCAACGCGCTGTTGTTTATATCGAATCCCGTAAACGGAAAATTGTAATACTTGTTATCAAACAATCCTTTGAGGTGGGTAAAAGTATAACGCGCACCTGCCTGAAAAATCAGTTTTTCGTTTAACAAATATTTATACGAAACATAGCCGGCCACACTTTCATACACCGAACCGTCGGGGTAACGCGGCGCAATTGCAACTGTTTCATCGTCGGACAATTCGCGTGCAATCCCTTCAGAATGAACCAGATTAAAATAAAACTCAGTACCGTAAAACAGTTCGCTTTTCTTATCAAACTGTTTGTCAAAATCGGCATTAAACGAGAAAATATCCACAGTTTCTGTCCGCTCATTTCGCGTTGGTTTGGTGAGTTTTCTATCATTCCTGCTTTCATTAAATTGCTGGTAACCGGCCAGCAGGTTCATTTTGTCAAACAACCTGTTCTTTTTACTGTACTGCAACTGCCCCGAGAAAAGGCTCCATATTTGAGGTCCGTAATACCATTCGGCATAAACAAGTTTATCGTTTTTGTATTCAATGAGCCTGTCGTAACGTGGAATATTGCCCACGTGCGAATGATGTGCGTTCAATAACAAATCCAGATTTTCACCGGGGCGATAGCGCAGTTTTCCCAAAAAATTAAATTGATTATAGCCCGTGTATCTCTGTAATTCCGGGTTTGCATTGGTTATCATTTCATCGGTTCCGGTAAAAAATTTGTCTATAACATATTCAGGGCGAAGATATTCATCGGGACCGTGGCTTCCCATACGCAGGTCGCCGAACCCGGTGAAAGTGGCATTAACCACAGCAGCCCATTTTTTCGAACCGAAATTGTATGATACGTTGGCTGTTTTTTCAAAATTAGCGCTTGAAAAACGGGTGAAAAACTTTCCTGAATGTTCGTTGTCCGAGGTTGTTGTAAGTTTGGGTTTCA
>DPCJ01000105.1 GCA_003516705.1 Prolixibacteraceae bacterium
ATAACTTCGGGATATTACATAGTTAACGCCAAACTTAAAGACAAAAATAATTGCAATAGAAAACTTTATAAAAAGACAAAAATCATGAAAAATTTAACCAAACTATTTGTATTAGCAATCTTCTTATTCTATTCGTGTGACAAAAACGAATTTGAATATCCAGACACGGAGTTGACAGTAAATGAACTTTACACTTATTGTGAAACAGATGGGAAACGTCCGTGTAACGAACTTTTAAATCACGAGGGTGACTTTGTAACTGTCGTAGGTTATTATAGAATATCTAATCATGGGTATGCTCTAAAGGGAGACAAATTTATATTTTATAATGCACCTGAAGTTGGGAGTATTAATACTGAAATAACAATTTTGGGCGACACCAAATCTGTATTTGACAAAATAAGTGGTTTTATTAGTGAGAATAGTGTGGGAGAACATGTGAAATTAAAAATAAGCGGAACAATTGTTGGACATGATTTGGCAACAAATGGTGCATGTAGCCGAGGAGCGTTTTTAGAGATTAATAGTTCTTCTGCAGTTCGTTTAGATTGAAAAAATAAAAGTCAGGCGTTAACACAGTACATATTGCAGGGCGGGGTTCGGTGGTACGCCAACTGCAGATTCTCGTTTCGCAGTTCCGTGTCCTTCGGACAGGAACGCTCTCCGAAATCCGCCCCGACAACATGTACCAACCGTTGGCTGCAAGTTTAAGAGGCGAAATGGCTTACATAAAAACAATAGTTATGAAAAATTTATTGATTCTAATTTCATTGGTTCTAATTTTTGGATGTAGTAGAAAAGACAATCATACAATCAAAATTGTTGGATTTTTGAAAAATTCTGAAGTAAGTGTTGCAGAACTAAAAACAACTGATTCAACATACATCGACACAATTGTTGAAGGCAGATTTTGTTTTGTTGTTAGCGACTTGAATGAAAATTACATTGATTTAAAATTTGATGAATGGATTCAATTATATGTTGAATATAATGACAGCATTTTCATAAATTATGATAGAAAAAATAAACAGATTCAGTTTTCTGGAAGAGGTTTTGAAGAAAGTACGTTTTTATTTGAGGGAAACAGGTTAATGAAAGAACTAGGGTTTGACGACCCGAGAATGGTTGACATCGCTCTTTTTTCTTTAAAACCAGATAACTTCCTTAAGTCTGTTGACAGCATCAGGCAAGTTAGAAATAAACTATTGAGTGAATACAAAAAAATGAATCCAAATATTTCAGATAATTTCTACAAAACTGAAAACCTACTTGTAACTTATTTCTGGATTAACCAACAATTTGGTTATCCAAACTTCAATGAGATGATAACTAAAATTAAACCAGAACTTCCTGATAATTATTATGAATTTACTAACCAGATTGAAACCAGCAATATAGAACTATTCAAGTTCAATGTTTACAAGGAAGCTGTAAGTTCATACTTAGATTTTAAAGCAAAAGAATTTAATGACAAATATATATTGGCAAAGGAATTATTTATTGAAAAGGAAATGTTTGAAAATATTCTATTTGCAAAGTTTATTAATCAAATAAATTTTAATGGAATAGATGGAATTGACAGTGTATATCAGGACTTTCTACCTTACATAAAAGACCAAAAGCGGAAAGAATTCCTGACCGGGAAGTTTAATAGCTGGAGTAAACTCGAAAAAGGAAAGAAAGCCCCCGAATTTGAAATAGTAGATGATAGTGGAAATACAGTCAGGCTTTCTGACTTTTATGGTAAATTTGTATATATTGATTGCTGGAGTTCATTTTGCGGACCTTGCCTAAAAGAAATGCCGGAAATGAAAAAGCTTTCAGACGAATATAAAAATGAAAATATTGTTTTTATTTCAATCTCTGCTGATAGTGACAGGGAAAAATGGTTAAGTAAAATAAACGAGTTTCAGTTAACAAATACGATTAATCTTTGGACAATCGGAACAAATCACAATTTCAATAACGATTATAATGCAAAAGCTTTTCCCAGATACATTTTGATTGATGACAAGGGAAATATTTTGGATGCAACAGCAGATAATCCCTCAATGATTAAAGAAAAATTAGAACAATTATTATAAAACCGTTACCCACAGTGAACCGTTCTTTCAAAAAGAGAACGGTTCCTTTCTTTTTTAGCATTCCCTGAATCGTTTTTGAATTTTGGTTATTTTTAAACCGATAACAAAAACCAAAACCGATAAGTGATTAGCTTTGGAAGAAATAACCTGGATGAACCGCAAGCCACAAATAGTAAGACAAAAAAATGACAAAAAAGTATAATAACTTCGGGGGATTAACTAGTTAACAAACATTTTTAAATGAAGACAATACGACTAATATTGACCTTTTATAAATCATTTGCATTTTTAAGTTTTCTAATAACTTTAGTTTGCCTTGGACTATTGTATGGTTTTGGTAAAAATGGAATTCATATGATTCAGGTCTTTTTCTGGTTTAAAATTTTCACACTTGCAGTAATTGTTTACTCCACGAATGTTTATAAAAAAAATGAAATTTACTACTATAAAAATCTTGGTCTGTCAAGACTTAAATTATGGATTCCAATACTAACTTTTGACTTTTTATTTTTTCTAATTTCAATAATAATTTTAGCCTCAAATCTTCATGAAACACAGCCTGGAAGTTGATAGTATAATTCTTGAATTTGATACAAAAAGAATACTCCAAGATGTTTTTCTTAAAACTGAAACCGGAAAAACGACTGGAATTCTTGGTCGCAATGGAACAGGAAAATCGTGCTTAATGAATATAATTTATGGCGAACTTCAAACAACAAATAAATCAATCAGGATTGACGGAAAAGCAATTTTTGACGGATTTCGAAATCCTGAGACTTTGAGATATCTGCCTCAATTTAACTTCATCCCAAAATACTTAAAAACAAAAAGAATTTTTAAGGACTTCAATTTAGATTTTTCGCGGTTTATCGAAAATTTTCCGGAATTTGAAAAATATTACAATTCTAAATTAAAAACCTTTTCAGGCGGAGAAATTAGGATTTTAGAAATTTATTCAATTCTTGCTTCTAAAACAAAATTTTGTATGCTGGACGAACCATTTTCACATGTAATGCCAGTGCATGTTGACACGATAAAAAAAATCATTTCGGAAGAGAAAAAAAATAAAGGGATTATTATAACAGACCATTTATACGAACATATTATTGATATCTGCGATGATATTTATGTAATTTTAAATGGGAAAACCTATTTGACAAGAGACAGAAACGATTTAATAAAACTTGGATATATAAATGAGAATTAAATACGTTTGTTAATAAACAGGACTCTGAGTGGTCGGCACTGCCTGTCCCGTTTAGACGGGAACCCAGCGATGAGTTCCCGTTGTTATCCGGTTAAACAAAAAGAGCAAACCAGCATATGCCGGTCTGCTCTTTTTTGTTCAGGCAGTGGTGTTTTACTGTTTCAGCAGTTTCACCACCTGCTGAATATCTTTGCCAGTGAGCCGCACAAAGTATAATCCGTTTGCAAGTTTTCCGGTGTCAATTTCGTTTGTGGCAGTGTTTATTTTTCTTTCAAAAACCGGTATTCCGCTGCTGTTGTAAATGGTAACTAGGGTAAATTCGTCGCGATTATCAATGTAAAGTACCTCGTTTGCCGGATTGGGGTAAACAGTTGTTTTCAGGTTGCGGGTTGTTACAGCGGCAGTAGGCCACTGTAAAACCACTTCCTCCAGTTTTACATCGGTTACTGTAACATCGGAAGTTGATTTTCCAAGGTCAAAAACAATGCGGGCGGCGTTGTCGGTGGTGTTCATGGTAAAAAGAAAGGTGTAAACCTTGAAGGTGTCGGCCAGCGAAATGCCGTTGTACCCGCTGTACGCCGACCATGGCGACACATTCATACCAATATATGCGGTTGCACTGCGCGGTGTTTCGGCTTTTACCTTTGCCGAAAAACGGTATTGTTTCCCGGCTGTGAGGTTCATTCCGTTTTTTACCAGCTGCACATGCCAGCCTTCGGTTCCGCCATTGTCGATGGTTATTTTCAGCGCATTGTCGGCGCGGGTGAGTGCGGCTGTACTTGAGTTTTTCTGTAAAACCCAGCCATCGGTTGTAGTGGCGAAATTGCTTGTATAAACCGGTGTTCCCACATAACGGGCCGGTTCGGGCAGTTCGTTGTGCAACAGTGCATCCACAAGAAACTGGTTCCAGGTGCTTTTCGAGGGGTTGTAAATACCAAACCCCGCGCTGAATTCCCAGTAAGCCCAGCTAAACCCAACCGATTCGAGGTAGCGTGCAATAAAAGTTGTCCACTTTTTCCGCGAAGTTTCGTCGGCTTTGCTGTACGCGCCAAACTCGCCGATGTGAACGGGTACATTGTTTGCTTTTCCGAACTGTACCAGTGGCGCAAACTCGTTGGCCACCACTTCGCGTTCGGTTTCAGAGTCGTTCCAGGTTGTTCCCAGCCACGGGGTTGAACCCGAAACCCACGAAGCGCCCTGGTGGGTAAACTGAAAAGGATTGTAATAATGAACCGTGAGGATGATATTTTCGTCGGCTGGCAGTTGCAGGTATGGCAACCCGCCAAGTCCGCCCCAGTCGGGCGTACCAATCAGCACAATGCGATTGGGATTTGTTTTTCTGATTTCGGCAAGCGCATCCACCAGGAAAACGTTCCATTTTTCGGCGGTCAGCTTATCGTGGGGTTCGTTCATGATTTCGAACAACAGCGTGTCGGAATAATTTTTAAAGTATTCCGAAATCTGTGTCCATTGCGAAAGAAACCGCGCTTTGTATTTATCGGGATTTACAAACAGCGAATCGTGGTGATGCATGTTGATAATTACATGCAGGTTATTATTCAAAGCCGAATCGACAACCTGTTTAATCTTGCTGAGGAACGCCGTCGAAATGGTATATGGTTCGGTATTGGTTGTTCTTGTGTCCCAGCGGATGGGAACCCTGATGTGGCTGAAACCCTGTTTGGCAATCATAGAGGCGTACTGCGGTTTCCACGAGCTGACATTTACAACAGCAGAATTATCTTCAAACATGTTTCCGTAATTGATACCACGACCCAGTCGTTGATTTACATCGAATGCATGTTCACGGTTTTGAGCAAAGAGCAGTTGGGTTATCAGCAGCAGGAGCAGTGTAAATTTTAGTTTCATTAATAAAAGTTTAATTGGCCTTATTCAGTTCGATAAACCAGGCAAATGAGGCCACCGACGCCGGAATTATTCCTGTGCTGTGCCCGGCTCCCTGAATGGGCACGTGAGTTACAACCGATGGCGAGACACCTTGCGCCATAAAGCCGCTGTACAAACTTGAAGATGTGGTTGGAGGTACGTAGTTGTCAAGTGTGCCATGTAAAAGCAGCGTTGGGATGTTTGTTTTCCATGCGGTTACACTGTTTTTTTGCAGGCTTGTAACCACCGAGGTAAATTTCGAATCGGTTTTATACCCGCTTAAAAATTCGGCTGTGTACAAGTCGCTGGTTTTTGTGGTGAGTTGTGCGTTTATCTCATCGCCCGATTTTGTGCCGTCGTAAAGCGAAAGAATCCTGTCACTGTAAGGCGATTTAAATATTTCGGCGGGTGTGTTGTTTATATCGCCCAGGTTAATGTAGCTGTTAAAAATATACCCGATGTAGTACGGCATGGGATAATCGGTTTGTTCCAATACATAATCGTTCACAAGGTTCAGGTCGTACGGACCGGCACCACAGGCGCTGGCTTTCAGGTTAAATTCGTCTGAAAGCTCTGTTTCAATGGCTTTTTGCAATGTCATGGTAGCCCAGCCACCTTGCGAGTAGCCGGTAATATAAAGGTCGTCGCTCATTTCAATTTCGAGATGATTTGAAACAAATTCATCCACAGCCCTCAGCATATCTGTCACAGCCTGTACGGTCGATTCCTTGTCGAGATAAGGGTGAAACATTGAATTTGATGCACCAAACCCGAGGTAATCGGGCACCGAAACAATAAACCCGGTTGACGCGATGGATTCAAGCATCTGGTAAAGTGAATAATTGGGGTTTACCGACGGTGCGTTGCTGTTCAGCGTATTGGTTCCATTCTGAAAACTGATAACCGGGTAGGTCCCCGCTGAAACCGGAACAGAAACAAGACCAGAGGCAATCAGTTCCTGTCCGTCGAATTTTGTTTTGTAGGTAATTGTATAAATATCTATGGCATGTTTTACTTCGTCGGCAATGGGTTGAATTTCCGGATAATCGTCGGCCAAAACCGCGTAAAAAGCCTGAATGGTAGTGGGAAAGTACGAACCTTTTTTCTCAAAACTCACAAGGTATTTGTCTTCCGAATTATCGTCATCGTCGTTGTTTAAATTACAACCTGCAAAAACGGAAACAAAAACTGCAAAAAAGAATAGCTTAAATAAATCTGATTTTTTCATGGCGCTTTTATATGATAACTGTTTAATCTGTATTTCAATGGTTTCAAAAATACGATTTTTTACTATTTAAACAGTAATCATACGATATGGTTTATCGGGGATATTTAAGGCAAACGCAATATTTTATTGTCACAAATTGGTTTCAATGGAATGCAGAATGAGCAGAATTATTATTTTTAGTCGCAGTTTGGAATCAACCGGATTTTTTGCAGGGATAAACCAAATTTGTATGATTTAAACTTAACGCTGACAACCTGATGAAACGAACCTTTTTTGTATTTCTGCTATTATTTCCTGTAATATTCCTGAAATCGCAACCTGTTAAAATTATGCTTGTTACAGGTGGTCATGCTTTCGATACCCTTCAGTTTTTCGATATGTTTGATGCGCTTCAGGAAATTGAATACGAACATTTTCAGCAACCAAAAGCCAACCAGCGGATTGCTGCCGGAAAAACCGGCGACTACGATGTACTTGTATTTTATGATATGTGGCAAAATATTGGTGAGATTGAAAAATCGGGCTATTTGAAGCTGGCAAACGATGGCAAACCCATGCTTTTTTTGCATCATTCCATTGTTTCATATCAGGACTGGCCCGAATTTGAAAAAATATTGGGAGGAAAATATGTGGAAAAGGCGAGGGGAGTACCGGTTGAAGAACAGTCGAACTATGAACACGATGTTTGGGTTTATAGTAAGGTTGAAAATATTACTCCGGTTACAAAGGGTTTTGGCGAACTCAGGTTTTTCGATGAGATTTACGGAAATGTGCGGATTTCGGACAATGTGGTGCCTCTGCTGAAAACCCGCCACCCGAAAAGTATGGAAATAATTGCCTGGGAAAACAGGTACAACAATTCAAAAATTGTTTACATACAGCCAGGGCACGACTACCGTACTTTTGGAGAAGAAAGTTACCGGAAGCTGCTCACGCAGACCATTCATTACCTGGCAGGGAAATAGAAAATCAAGAGAATTAATCAAATATTCAAATCATTAAAACTAAAACGATGACTAAAGATGTAAACCAAAAACGATTGTTTGTTGCAGCGAGTCTCGCGCTTGTGGTAACCGCGGTTACCTTCGCCATCAGGGCACGCATTGAAAGTGTTTTTATCGACGATTACGGATTAACCGCCGAACAGGTGGGACGCGCATTCGGACCCGCTTTCTGGGGTTTTGCCGTAGCCATGTTTGCCGGTGGTTACTTTATCGACATTGTAAAAACCAGAACCATTGTTTGGATGGCTTTCGGACTTCACCTTGTAGGAATTATTTTGTTGCTGATGGCCAAAGACTACACTTCGCTGTTTATTGCCAATGTATTTATCGGGCTGGGCAACGGAAGTGTTGAAGCTGCCTGTAACCCACTTGTAACAGCGCTTTTCCCCGAAAAGAAAACAAAAATGCTGAACCGTTTTCATGTGTGGTTCCCGGGCGGAATTGTAATTGGCAGTTTGCTGGCCGCGCTGGTAATGGATCAGCTGAAACTACCCTGGCAGGTGCTCGTGAGCCTGTTGTTTATTCCGCTTGCCATTTATGGGTTCCTGTTCTTCGGACAAAAAATTCCGGAAACCGAACGTGTTTCAACAGGTGTTACCTATAAAGAAATGATGCGCAATGTGGGCGCTCCTATTACCATTACGCTTGCCGTTATTTTTATGATTCTTGTGGCTACAAATTCGGCTATTTCGGCAGCCGTTACTTCAAGTTATGCTTTGCCGCTGATTATTGTCGGAATCATTGCAGTTGCCATCATAATTGAAGGCAGATTGGTGAATAAAATCACGCTGTTGTTCCCGTTTATCTTTTTTTGTATGTTACTTACTGCATCAACTGAGCTGGGCACAACGCAGTGGATTAACGCTTTGCTGGCCAATAACGGCATTCACCCGATGATTATTCTGGCTGTTGTAACCGGATTGATGGCAGTTGGCCGTTTCTTTGCCGGTGGCCTCATTCATCGGTTGAATCCTCCGGGAGTGTTGTTAGGTTCGGCTGTTTTTGCAGTGGCTGGTTTGTTTTTGCTCAGCAAATCGGAAGGACCTGTAATGACAGTAATTTCGGCTGCAGTTTTTGCCGTGGGTGTTTGCTATTTCTGGCCAACCATGATTGGCGTGGCTTCGGAATATGTACCCAAAAGTGGTGCGCTGGGCATGTCGATTCTCGGTGGAGCTGGTTTCGTGGCCACTTCAATGGTTTTGCCGATTATGGGAAAATCAATCGAAACTTCGGGCCCGCAGGCAACATTGCTGAATATGACAGTTTTGCCAATAATACTTGTAGTTCTTTTTGTTATTCTGAATGTAATTGTAAGAAAGAAAAAGGCATAAAAATCTGTAAAATCGTTTATAAAAAGGACTTCTTCCGGTGTTGGGGGAAGTCTTTTTGCTTTAAAATGAATGTCAAGTCAGGGTGTCGCACCCGCCTGATCTCGGGCAGGGATTGTATCCGCCTTTAATTCTCCCGGCGGTTAAAAACCGCCGCACCCCAATTATTCTACTTTCACTTTCAGGTCTTGTTCCGGAGAACATTTCAACTCTCCGTCCGGCGTATGTTTTAGTAAAATATTTCTTCCTAAAATGTCACCTTCAAAAGTGTTGTTTTCAATCCCTATGTTTTTACAACCCTCGAATGAAAAGGTGTATTTGCGTTTGTGGTAAGGTTCAAAACGGCTGCTTTTGATGAGTTTATTGTTGCTGAAACTGATGCCGTTCACCGATTTCGCAAAAAGTACCGGATAGTCAAAAGGGTGAAACTCATTACCAGTAATCCGGATGTTCCGGTGAAACTGCCCCGATTTTGTGTTCATCTCCGGTATCTCAGGATAAACCGAAATAATGCCCTCGCAGAACTGATAAGAGCTAGTGTTGCAAAGTTCGGTAAAAGTGTTGTTTTGAATCAGCACGTCGGTAACAGCGCCCGATTCGTACCAGTAGTTGGCATCGCCACAAATCAGAATTGCGCTGCCGCTGCTTTCGAAAATATTGTTTTCAATCACCACTTTTCCGGGGGTTGAAACAAGCAGTCCGCGCGCCCGGCAACTGCCAAAATGATTCCCTGTAACTTTCAGATCGGGGCCCCAGGTAAGGTTTTCGAGTGCGTCGCCGGCCTCAAATCCTGCCGGAACTTTTGTTTTTAATATTAAAAGAAAGGTTGAATTGTCGAGCATTTTGAAACCGGCAACTTCTCCTGTTCCCAAAGTCTGCATTGAATTGTTTTCGATGAACCCGATTTTATCGCCCGCGTGCCCCCAGTTTAATCCGATGCTTTGCTCGTGCATAAATTTGCATTTCAGTTGCTTTCCCGAAACTTCAAGCACTTTTACGCTTGTGCCATGCACATTCACCGGATCGTCCATCAAACCTGCAAATTCGCAGTTTTTAATGGTTACAAGTCCGCGGCAGTTTGAAATTTGAATACCATCGTCGCCCCCACCAAAATAGCGGTTTTTGGCTTTGTTGGGAATGGCCTTGTACCCGTCGAACGTAATGTTTTCGCTGAATTGTGCCAACGCACCCAACCCTGTGGCATGATACAGATTTATATTTTGAATGGTGATGTTTTTTGAATTCTGAATAAAAATGCCCGAATGAATGCGCTCTGCAAAACGCATCACAAGGTAATTACCCACAGCGGGTTTGCGTGTAAACGGAAAGTTGATTTCAACAACTCCGGGCAGGATATTTTCGGCAAGGTATTTTTGCCAGTCTTTTCCCAAACAGCCATTATCACCGGTTTGCGGAACCACAAAACGACCGTCGCGGTCAAATTCCATCGTGCTTTTCCAGGGTTGAAGGTTTTCTTTTGTAGTTCCGAAAAAAAGCTTTCCATCTTCAATTCTGAATGGAAATTGTTTTACATCGATGTTTACGCGAATTGATTTCTCGTTTACTGCCAAAACCTGTGCTTGTGCAATCAGCGGTTGTTCCCAGTCGATACTGATATTCCGGAGAATTATGTTCTGACAATTATCAAAAGTAAATGGCTGCATTTGTTCATGAAAAATCAGCGTGCTGCCGTTTCCTTCAATTACCAGGTTTTTCCGGTTTTCAAACAAAAGCGCGCAATTCCGCGGATTTACATCGGTGGTATTCGATTCGAAATAAGGTCGTTTAATGCTTTGTTCGGGGTAAAAATGCCAGATGCCCCGGTTAAAAACGATTACTGTTGGTTTTGTGTCGTCAACAGTTTTCAACGCATTGTGAATAATTTCAGTACAATCCCGTTCGCGGGTTTTGTGCAACCCGAAATCTTTCAGGTAAATAATAACCGTATCTGTTTTCTGTGGTTGAGAGGCTATTGAAAAACCAAACCCGGGGACTGATAATCCAGAGAAAATCAGCAGTAATATGAATACTGATTTCTTCATTATTATTTTTTCAAAGCTTCGTTGTAAAGGTTGATGAATTTCAGATCATTTTCGTCGCTGTCGCCATATTGGGCGCGGAGTTCTGCTAAACGTTCGTGCAGCATTTTCTGTGCATCAGCATAAGCAGGGTCGTTGTAAATATTCTTCATTTCCTGGGGGTCTGTTTGCAGATCGTACATTTCCCACTCGTCGATGTCGTAGTAAAAATGTATCAGTTTATAGCGTTCTGTGGCCACTCCGTAATGGCGTTTTACCATGTGTACAGCAGGATATTCGTAGTAGGTATAATAGACGGCATCGCGCCATTCTCCGGTTTCGCCACTCACTAACTTTCTGAATGATTCACCCTGCATTTCGTCGGGAATTTCAATGTTTGCATAATCGAGAAATGTGGGAGCAAAATCGAGGTTCTGCACAAGCTTCCCGATTTTTGTTCCGGGTTTTATTTCTTTTGGATAGCGGATGAGCAGCGGCGTACGGAACGATTCCTCGTACATAAACCTCTTGTCGAACCAGCCGTGTTCACCAAGATAAAAACCCTGATCGGAAGTGTAAACAACGATTGTGTTCTCAGCCAGACCGGCTTCATCGAGATAGTCGAGCACTTCGCCCACACCGTCGTCAACCGACTGAATGCAACGCAGGTAATCTTTGATGTAACGGTTGTATTTCCACAAAGCCAGTTCTTTTCCGGTTGGCATGTTTTTCAGCAGTTGCTGGTTTTCTTCTTCATAGGCAGCCATCCAGTCGGCGCGCTGTTGCGGGTTCATTCGTTTAATATCTCTGTAAAATTCGGTGGTATCTCCGTTCGGATCAACAATCAGTTTAAAGTCGTGTCCCCAGATTGCGTGTCCGTCAATTTGCATTTCCTGCTCTTTGGCAGCGCGGCCGCGGCCTTCGTAATTATCGAAAAAATTGGAGGGTGGTGTAAAAGTTACTGTGTCATAAAGGTTCAGGTATTTTGGAGCCGGCAGCCAGTTGCGGTGTGGCGCTTTCTGGTGGTAAAGCGCGCAGAAAGGTTTGTTGGGGTCGCGTTTGTTTTTCAGCCAGTCGAGCATGGTTTCGGTGATAATTTCAGTACAATACCCCTCGATTCTTATTTTTTCTCCGTTCACCAAAAAATCGGGGTTGTAATACTGACCCTGCCCGGGTAGCACCATCGAAAAGTCGAAGCCCTGCGGAATACCGTCAAGGTGAATTTTCCCAATCATGGCAGTCTGGTAGCCATTGGCCTGCATCAATTTCGGAAAATTAGGCTGGTTCCAGTCAAACGGCATCAGATTATCAACTTTACCATTTATAAAACTGTGTTTTCCGGTAAGCATTACTGCGCGGCTTGGTGCACAAATCGAGTTTGTAACACACGCCCGGGTAAAAATGGCGCCTTCGGTTGCCAGTCTGTCGATGTTTGGTGTGTGGTTCAGACCTGTACCATAAGCGCTTATGGCTTGATAGGCATGGTCGTCGCTCATGATAAAGAGGATGTTGGGATGTTGCTGTTTTTGATTTGTATTGCAGCTAAACATGCCAAAGATTATAAACAAAATAGCAGAGAATTGAGTCAGATTTACATTCATGGTTTCCAGATTGAGATTAAAGTTGTTTTTAGTTATTACAATTTTAGCACAAAAAGATAAAACAAGGATACAGAAGTATAAATTATATCTGTTGAAATTCTGCTTTTTATACCGAAACAGTCGTTTTTATTAATGTCCCATTGTCCGTTTTCAAAATTTAGTTTTCAAGTTTTCGAATCCTACTGATTTTGAAGTGGGGAGAAACATGTTTTAAAAACATATAAACATGCAATACTTTTTAAAAAATTTTAACAAATATTTGTAGATATTAAAATTAGGCTTAAATTGTGCCGTGTTTTATTAAAATTTGTAAAATGATTTTAAAAGCAAATACAGATAAACTTAATCTTTCGGGAAACGAGCTTAAGAAGTACCGGATGAAAAAGAGGATTTTACATTATCTGTACCAATATGGTTCTTTATCAGGCACATCGCTTGGGAGTAAAATCGGGGTAAGCTTTCCAACAGCGCTGACATTACTTAATGAACTGATCGAATTAAAATTTGTGGAAACTTATGGTACAGGAGCATCGAGCGGAGGACGAAAACCAAATATGTACAGGCTCTCTGAAAATTCGATTTATATAATAGCCTGCGAACTTGGTCGCTATGAAGGTAAAATAACCATTTATAATGCACATAACATTGCAGTTGCAGCAGTCACTCGTTTCGAAACCTCAATTGACGACAATGAATTGGTAAATAAAATTTACTCCAACGCACAAAAGTTAATTAAGGCTCAGGGAATTGATGATAGCCGGATTTATGGCATTGGATTAACAATGCCGGGTTTGATTGATGAAATAGGAGGAATAAATCACACCATAAAAAATGTTGCTTACAGAAATGTAAAGGAAAGGCTGGAAGCCAAATTTGAAAAACTTGTTTATGTAAACAACGATGCACGAATGCAGGCTTACGGGGAATATATCTTTGGCAAGGCCAAAGGACATGCAAATGCAGTGATTATTAACTGGAGCTGGGGTATTGGTATGGGCATGATTTTGAACGGAAAGTTATACAACGGCTCAACAGGTTTTGCTGGTGAGCTTTCGCATACCAAATTTGTTGATGAAGGCGATTTATGTATCTGTGGAAAACGGGGCTGTCTTGAAACCATAGGTTCTTCAAATTTTCTGGTAAACCATGCAATAAAGGGAATTCAGGAAAATGTTGTTTCGCAGCTGACCAATGGATTTAAAAATTGTTTACTCGAATTACAGCCTGAAGATGTTATTAATGCTGCAAAATCGGGCGATGAATTTGCGATTTCGTTACTGAATAAAATTGGGTTAGCGCTCGGGAAAGGATTATCGTTCACCATTCAGTTGTTAAATCCCGAAATTATTGTTTTAGGAGGTGTTATTTCGCAGGCCAACCGGTTTGTTTTAACACCGATTCAGCAGTCACTCAATAAGTATTGTCTCGAGCAAATTTCATCAAAAGTAAAAATAGTTATTTCAGAGAACTGGGAACAAGCTGGGTTGCTTGGAGTTAGTGCCATGCTATTTCAACACCTATTCAGCGACATGAACAGTGAACTTAAATATGATCGTTTATAAACACTTAAAATTAAAACCTATGCGGAAAATTCTGTTGATTTTTGCGATGTGCTTTGCGCTGATAGGCAGCGCATTTGCACAACAACCGGTAACAGGAACTGTAACCGGAGATGACGGTCTGGGAATACCCGGCGTGTCGGTAGTTCAGAAGGGAACAACAAATGGAACAATTACCAATGTTGATGGTAAGTTCACTATTAATGTACCTTCTGATGCAATTTTGTCGTTCTCGTTTGTTGGTATGGCTCCGGTGGAAGAATCGGTTACCGGGCGTTCAACCATCAATATTGTTATGGTTTCAAGTACAATTGGCCTTAACGAAGTGGTAGTAACGGCAATGGGCGTTTCAAAGGAGAGAAAGGCTCTTGGATATGCCATGAGTACGATCCCTTCGGTTGAATTAACCAAAGTAGCTTCAACCAACTTTGCAACCACACTATACGGTAAAGCGCCTGGTGTAAGAGTTGCTGCAGCTCCTGGTGGTGCAACCAGCGCAGTTAACATCAACATTCGTGGTGTTAACTCGATTACTGGAAAAAGCCAGCCGCTAATTGTTGTTGATGGTGTGCCAATCAGGGATGGTGAAGTAAACAACTCAAATTTCTGGGGCGACCAGCGTTTGCGCGGTAACGGTCTTATCGACCTGAACCCTGAGGACATTGAAAACATCTCTATATTGAAAGGCGCTTCGGCTGCTGCACTTTATGGTTCTGAAGCTGTTAACGGTGTTGTACTTATCACAACAAAAAGTGGTAAGGGGACAAAAGGTTTCAAAGTTGATGTGGTAACGAACATAGCTTTCGATAATGTTGCTTATCTTCCTGAATACCAAGATAAATATGGTCCTGGATATCCTGTTTTTATTGCAAATGCCGGTCAGGATTCAGAAGGCTGGTTGTGGCGTGACCTTGATGGTGACGGAGTTAAGGAATCAAGAGGCCATATTGGTACAAACCTGAACTTTGGCCCTGCCTTTGATGGCACAACACAGGTTATGGCATGGGATGGAAAAGTAAGAACATGGGAAGCTCAGAAAGATTCTTATGCTTCGTTGTTCCAGACAGCAGTGAGTTCAAACATTTCTGCGGCTGTTTCAATGGGTAGCGAAAACTCAAATTCAAGGTTGTCGTTAACACGTCAGGATAACCAGGGTGTAAGTTTAAATTCGAAAAACGAAAGAAACATTGCTAACCTCAACTCTTCTTTTAAACTTGGTGAAAACTACACCATCGATTTCATTGTAAACTTTATTAATCAGACAACTCACAACCGTCCGTATTCTGTTGACCGTTTATGGAACAACTTCGGTGGTATGATGACACGTTTTGACAATGGTGAATGGTATTTTGACAGGTATAAAACAAGTAAAGGATACAAATATGTAACAGGTACAAACCAGAGCTTGACACCCGACGAAAACATTGTATATGGTGGTTACAGACCTGATGTGCTTGATTATCTGTGGAATGTAAACGAAGTTCAGTTGGATGAATACAGCAACCGTGTTATTGGTAACTTAACAAATACATGGCAGATTACTAACGATTTGAAATTAAGAGGCAGGGTTGCAACTGATTTCACCAGCGAAAAAACCGAACAGGCAGAACCAAATACTATTCCGCTTGCTTTTGGTAACTCAGGTTATTTCAGCCTGTCATCATACCAGGATAATATTTTATATGGTGATATTATGGCAAACTATTCAACTAAAATTACTGATGAATTTACTTTGGGCGCCAATGCAGGTTATACAGCACAAAAGCAAACAGTTCAAAGAATTAATTTTGGTACCAACGGTGGTTTGAGCACAGAAAATATGTTCGATATTTCGGCATCGGTTAATACACCAACAGGAGGTAGTTCACGCAGTACGCTTGTAAAAGATGCTTTCTTCGGAACATTAAATTTTGATTATAACGGATATTTGTTTGTTGAAGGAACTGTTCGTCGCGACCGCACTTCAACAATGAATCCTGATAACAATGCATTTGTTTACCCTTCAGTAAACTCAAGTTTCCTTTTCAGTGAAGCTTTTGAAATGCCAACATGGATTGATTACGGTAAACTGCGTGCATCGTGGGGTATTGTAGGTAACTATCCTGATATTTACAGCGCTAACATTGCATACAACCAAAATACAATGGGTGTTCAGGCAGTGGGTGGTAAACCTGTTTTATATACTACAATTCCTACAAGTTTGGGTAACGACGGAATTCGCCCTGAAGAAAAACACGAGTTTGAATTCGGTCTTGAAATGAATTTCATGAAGAACAGACTTGGAATTGATGCATCGTATTTTAATGCTACAATTGTTGACCAGATTTTGCCGCTTACAACAGCCATTTCAACGGGTGCAGGTTCGGTTCTCACCAATATCGGAACTTTGAAAAACTCGGGTGTTGAAATTGCTTTAAGAGGTGTTCCGGTTCAAACAAATAATTTCAGATGGGAATCGACACTGAACTTTGCCAACTATAAAAATACAGTTGAAAAACTTACTGATGGTGCAACCGAATTACTCCATGCTGATTATGATGGTGGTGCTGCACAGTTAAGATCGGTTGTTGGTGAGTCAATGGGAGATATATATGTTCACCCGGTACTTGAACATGAAAATGGCGGTTTGGTTGTTGATCCGAATGGTTTATACAAGGTTGACGCGAATAAATGGATTAAAGTTGGTAACGCAATGCCAAAAGTTACCGGCGGTTTCCTTAATACCTTCACCTATAAATCGATTTCAATTGACGCAACCATTGATTATCGTCTTGGAGGACATATCATGCCAACCGCATTAAACTGGATGATTAGCCGCGGTTTGCTAACCGATGCTCTTGATAAAAGGGATGCTGAAAGTGGTGGCTTAAGTTATTATGTTGATGGTGATGGTGTAAATCGTCTTACCGATGCTGCTGCCGGACCAAATGGTGAGCTTGTTTATCATGATGGTAGAATTCTCGAAGGTGTTAAAGCCGATGGAACTTCTAATGATTACGTAGCATCATCAGCGTACTATTATTTTGTTACCTATAACTGGGGTGGACCGCAATACAGCCCAAATACCCGTTACGAATTGTTTGTAAAAGAAAACAGCTATATTAAAATGAGGGAACTTGTTTTACGTTATGCATTGCCAAAAAGCCTAGTTTCGAAAATTGGTTTAAGCAACCTCGAAATTTCAGCTTTTGGCCGTAACCTGTTCTTCATTTACAAAACTATCGACCACATGGATCCTGAACAGGCAACTGCAGGTTCGCGTTGGTTCCAGACCGTGAATAATGTTGGTACAAACCCGGCTACAAGAACTTTTGGCGGTTCTTTAAGGTTTAGTTTTTAATAGAAAATCAAAATAAAAAATACTGATATGAAGAAAATATTTTTAATCATAATTTCAGCAATGTTGGTTGTTTCGTCATGCACAACAACCGATTTTGAAGAAGCATATCCGAACCCGGCCAAGATAAATGTATCAACTGTTGAGAAACAGTTTGCCGGTATGTTATACACTAACAGGGAATATGTAGTTCCAAGCTACTGGAATTATTTTGTAGTCTACAGGATTACTGCAAACCGTTATACACAGGCTACCGGTTGGGTTAATGCTACAAACCAATACGTTCCGGGCGGAGGCGCTGTAAACGACAGATGGAATAATTACTACAGCTTTTTGGCCCAGTACAGGCAGATGGAAAACATTTATGCAGAATTAAACGATGCAGATAAAGCAGACCGCCGGATTTATATGATTGCTGCTGCTATTTATTTGTACGATGCCACACAGAAAGTTGTCGATTTACATGGAGACATTCCTTGGTCGGAAGCCGGTAGAATTATAGCAAACGGTGGCGATTATAACGCTTCGTTACCAAAATACGACACGGCAGAAGAAGTTTACACAAAAATGCTTGATGATTTGAAGGCATTTTCTGATGAACTGAATACAATCAATGTTCCTTCTGGTATTTTAGCAGGTTTTAAAACTCAGGATATCATTAACAACGGTGATCTTACAAAATGGAAGAAATACTGTAACTCGTTGAGATTGAGAATGCTTACGCGTGTATCGGGTGCTTCTGCTTTTCAGGCAAGAGCAACTACTGAGATAAACTCAATTCTTAACAACCCGGCTTCATACCCGATTGTTGAAAGTAATGATGCAAATATTCAAATTAGAATAAACGATTTGAATACAGATATCAATTCAAAAGGTTTCAGAACCGGTTTGGAAGACTGGGGTGGAAATTATGCGGGTAAGGCAATGATTGATCATATGAAATTAAACAGCGATCCCCGTTTAAGAGTGATGTTCCAACCCGGAGACTCAGCAAAGGGAGAATTCTTGGGACTCGATCCGATGGCTTCATCTGGTGATCAGGACGCGTTTATTTTAACAAATAAACTGGCACTTTACAACTGGTCAACAATGAGCAGAAATGAATATTTCCCCGGTGTAATTGTAAATGCTTCTGAAGCGCAGTTCCTTGCAGCCGAAGGTTTCCTTAATGCAAACAATGACGCTAAGGCAAAAGCTGCTTATGAAGCTGGTATTACCAACTCAATAAAAAATTATTACCTCTATCGTTCGGTGAGCAACAACGATCAATCGGGCCCGGTAACCGCGCCAACCGATGCTGAAATTGCTGATTATCTTGCACAAACCGGAATTAAATGGGAAAATGCCACAACAAAACAAGCCAAACTCGCATTAATCGGAATGCAGAAATGGATTGATTTCAGTGTAATTCAGCCATTGGAAAACTGGGCTGAAGTAAGACGTTTAGGTGTACCACAACTGAGTTTCTGGATTGATAATGCCGACCCTCAGAAGGTGCCGCCGACCCGTTGGCAATATCCCGACAGTGAAAAAACTTACAATACCGATAATTACAACACTGTTAGCGATAAAGACAAAATTTCGAATAAAATATTCTGGGATGTTAATTAAAAACGATCCTGAATAAAAATGCAATTTGGTACACATTAGTTTAATTAGTTTTTTTAGAAAGTAAAGGCAACTGTCCGGAAAAGATTCATTGAATCGGATCCGGGCAGTTCTTTTTTAGTATAATGTTAGTCAAAGGATTTGTGAAATAACAGTAGCTATTAATCGGCTGTTTCAAAATAAAACGACATTGTTATCCGCTTTTGGTATGTTTTGCTATTTTTGATTTGAATTCAGACTTTTCTGAATGGAACATATCTAAACCGGAAATTATGAAAAAACTGTTCTTGTGCGCGATTTCAGCTGTTTTGTTATTTTCCTGTCAGCCCAAAACATCTGAGAAAATTGAGAAATTTACTGTAAACAGGGGAACAAACATTGCGCACTGGCTTTCGCAAAGCGACGCCCGCGGAGCCGAACGCGATGCCTTTTTTACCAAAGCCGATGTTGATTCAATTGCGGCGATGGGATTCGATCACATTCGTTTGCCCATCGATGAGGAACAAATGTGGGACGAGCAGGGTGTCCGCCACGATGATGCTTTCCGGTTAATGACCAACTGTATCGACTGGTGTGTTGAGAAGAACCTTCGCGTGATTGTTGACCTGCACATTTTGCGCTCGCACCATTTTAATGCCGAAGTAAAACCACTCTGGACCGATCCCACCGAACAGGAAAAATTCTATACCTTTTGGCGCGACCTATCAAAGTCTTTAATCAATTATCCCAATTCGATGGTGGCTTACGAACTGATGAACGAAGCAGTAGCCGATGATCCTGAGTTGTGGAACAGCCTGGTGGCCAACTGTGTGAAAGTTATTCGTGAAACAGAACCCGAAAGAACAATTGTTATCGGGTCGAATAAATGGCAACAGGTGCAAACTTTTGATGTATTAAAAGTGCCAGCCAACGATTCAAATATTTTGTTGAGTTTTCATTTTTATGAGCCTTTTTTGTTAACCCATTGGAATGCAAGCTGGACCCAGCTGAAAGGTTATACCGGCCCGGTGCATTACCCCGACACAATTCTTACACAATCAGAATTCAACCAGTTGTCCGAAGCAATGAAAACACTTGTTGCCGACAGGGTAGGACAGGGTTACAACAAAGCCTGGATTTTGGAGCAATGGCAAAAACCGCTGGCAAAAGCAAAGGAACTTAACTTGCCGCTGTATTGTGGCGAGTTTGGAATTATAACTGGTCCNNCGCTGGTATCAGGATATGATTGATTTGTTTGAAGAAAACGGAATTGGTTATGCTAACTGGAATTACAAAAGCGGCAGTTTTGGACTGGTGGATGAAGAAGGTATTAAACGTACCGATTTTATCAGGATTGTTTCTGGTAAATAGTTTTTTCACCTTGTTTTGTTAGCGTTATACTCATCAAAAAAAATCAAATTAAAAATTACCAATATGAAGAAAAGTATGATTATGGGATTTTTATTGCTATCTGCAATTGGTTTAATGGCACAGGAAGAAGTTGAGAATAAAGAGGTAACCAAGGATGGCTGGAATTTTGGGGCTTTGCCAACGATTACCTACGACACCGACCTCGGATTTCAGTACGGTGCGCTTGTGGATTTATACAATTATGGCGATGGTAGCCGGTATCCGAAATACAACCATAAGTTATATTTCGAGGTTTCGAGATTTACCAAAGGCAGTGGAATTAACAGGTTTTATTATGATTCAGACCAGCTGATTCCCGGATTGCAAACTTCGTTGGATATTAGTTATTTATCCGATCAGGCTTATGACTTTTTTGGGTACAACGGTTATGATGCAGTTGTTAATTATGATTGGATGGACGATTCTAAGTCAGATGATGTTTATAGAACCCGCATGTTTTATAAGTATGACCGTAAAATGTTCCGCATTAAAGCCGATTTGGTTGGAAAACTTTCGGGCGATAAACTCAAATGGACAGCAGGTTTTAACATGCTCAACTTTAAAATCGGGCTGGTTGATATCGATAAACTCAATAAAGGAAAAGAAGGGGATGAGAAATTACCAACTCACAGCGAACAGCCCGGTTTATACCAGAAATACCAGGAATGGGGAATTATAAATGCCGAAGAAGCCAACGGTGGATTTATTCCTGCCCTCAAAGCCGGGTTGGTGTACGATTCGCGCGATAATAAACCCAACCCAATGAAGGGAATCTGGACAGAAGCTGTGATTGAAGGAGCTCCTGAATTTTTGGGTGCTGAATCATCGTTTGCCAAAATGAGTTTAACTCACCGTCAGTATTTTACCATCATCAAAGACGACCTTTCGTTTGCCTATCGTTTAAATTATCAAACCTCAATTGCGGGTTACACACCTTTTTATTACCAGACCCAGGTGGTGGTTTCCGAACTGAAAGGTGCAACTTCCGAAGGATTGGGAGGTGGTAGTTCACTGCGCGGTATCAAACGAAACAGGGTGATTGGCGATGGGTATTTTCTCGGGAATATTGAAGCCCGCTGGAAATTTGTTCGTTTTCAGTTTATCAACAATAATTTTTACCTGGGTTTGAATGGTTTTGTCGATTTTGGTCAGGTTACAAAAAAGATGAAGGGAGTAGAAAATGTTTCAGAAACATTATTGAACAGTGCTGAAGCTAAAAATTATTACGATCCGGATGCTGAAAAACTGCACATTTCGTACGGCGCAGGTTTACGCATAGCCATGAATACAAATTTTATTATTAAAGTTGATTATGGGATGGCAGCTGACGACCGCGACGGAAAATCGGGTATGTACATCGGGTTGAATTACCTGTTTTAGAAAATTGAAAATCAATAAAATAGATTGAAATGAAAAAGCTTTTTTCAGGATTCGTTTTTTTTGCCGGAATAGTTTTAATTCTTGCAGCTTGTACAACTACCAGCAAGAAGTCAGAAAATGTAGCCGGCTTGTCGGGCGACTCGCTTAATGTTGCGGTTAACCTTGCACAACAATATGTTGACAGCGGAAAACTGGCCGGTGTTTCGCTAATGGTTACCAGAAACAATGAAACTGCACTCCGAAAAACCTATGGTTACGCTGATGTTCAGAATAAAATACCAGTGGAAGACAACACCATTTTTCGTGTTTTTTCGATGACAAAACCAATTACAACGGTTGCACTGATGACGCTGTATGATGAAGGTAAATTCAAACTCGATGATAAAGTTGCCGATTTTATTCCTGAGTTTGCAGCAACGCAGGTTTACAATGCCGAAACAAAAACGCTGGAACCGCAAAATACACCAATGACAATCAGGCATTTGCTAACCCACACGTCGGGACTGACTTATGGTTGGGATCAGAAAGCTTATGTCGATTCGTTGTATCGGGTTACAGGCGCTTCGGGCTGGGACGCAACTTTGGCCGATAAAGTAAAAATTCTGGCAGGTATTCCGTTAAAACATCAACCCGGAACCAAATACGAATACAGCGTTTCGATCGATGTTGCCGGTTATCTGGTAGAAGTAATTTCGGGTCAGCCGCTTGATGTTTATATGAAGGAGAAAATTTTTAGCCCGCTGAAAATGGTTGATACCGATTTTTATGTTCCTGAAGAAAAGCACAATCGACTTGCGCTGTTGTACAACCAGGGTGAAAACGGAACCCTGAAAGGACCCGATGACCCTGCCAACGATAATTTCAAAAAGCCAGCTGTGCTCTTTTCAGGCGGTGGCGGATTAGTTTCAACTATCGACGATTATTCGCGTTTTGCCCGCATGTTGCTCAATGGCGGCGAGCTTGACAGTGCAAGAATTTTAAGTGATGCTACTGTTGCGATGATAATGTCGAACCAGTTACCGGAAGGAGTTAATTACGAAAATGGTGGTAGTTACGGTCTTGGAGGTTCAGTAAACCCTGAGAAAGGCCATTACGGTTGGAGTGGGGCAGCATCGACTCATTTTGTTGTCGATAAAAACAACAACATGGTAATTATTGCATTAACACAATACATGCCTTTTAATATTGAATATGCCCTTAAATTTGTTGAAAAGGTGGAAGACGCTTTAATTCAGTAGAGAAATTTAAATAGGCTGATTTAACTTTCCCAAAGTTTTAAACTTTGGGAAAGTTTTTTTTATATGGTTTCAACGATAATAAAATCAACATCAACGAAAAAATTATGTTCTCAGAAGGGTATCACCTTTATTTGAATTCAAATTTTAAAATCAATCAACATGAGAACAAAAAACTTTTTTTTCATTTCACTGGCAGCACTTTTCCTTTCGGGGTGCGTAGTGTATTCGTTTTACCCGCTTTACACCGAAAAAGATTTGTTTGCCAACGAGATTTTAACCGGGACCTGGGTTGATGGTGACAGTGCGGAATGGAAATTTGAACATCCGTATATTGGTAAGGAATTACCCGAAAATTTGGATAAAACATCTTACGTTTTGTATTTAAAAGACAAAAATGGCAAAGCATCGGAGTTTAAGGTTCACATCATTAAATTGGGAGGACATTACTTTCTGGATTTCTATCTTGAAGAATTTCTTGATGATAATAATCTGGATTTGGCATCATTTCATATTGTTCCCGTGCATACTTTTGCCAGACTGAAAGTGACTTCAAATCAACTTCAAATTAATTGGTTCGATCAGGATTGGCTGGGTAAATTAATAAAGGAGAATAAAATCAGGATTCACCACGAAAATAACGGTGATTATATTTTACTCACTGCGCTGCCCAAAGAACTTCAGAAATTTGTAACAAAATACGTTGATTCGGAAGAAGCTTTTAAAGATGGAATTGAAGCAGTGTTAAGCAGGAAATAAAATGGCATTAAAAGCGGTAAATATTTTCAACAGGTTGCTGAAAGTTAGGATTCTTCAACACATTTTGTTCTGGAGCTTATCGTTTTTAATTCTGCTGAATATTTTTAAAGTTTCGGCCGAAATAAAGCAAATCGACCTGGTTTACACAGCCATTTTCCATATCCCCATTTTATTCGTTGTTTATTTGAATCTGCGTTTTCTTTTTCCACTTTTTCTGGAGAATCGAAAGTACTTTTTGTATGGTGTTTTTGTGTTGATTTTGGTTGCTTCAGGAGCTGGTTTTTACATTATTCTTTTCGACAGTTGGATCGATCATATCTTTTCGTCGTACTATTTTATTGCCTATTATGGTTTCTTCGATATTTCGCTTTATTTAATAATCTATATTTTTTTAACCAGCCTGTTTCGCCTGGCGCGGGGTTGGTTTCGGTTGCAGGAAATTGAAAATGAAAAAACAGTGGCAGAATTAAGGGCGTTGAAATCGCAGGTAAACCCTCACTTTCTGTTTAATTCGCTGAACAGTATTTACAGTCTTGCGCGAAAAAACTCAGCACAGGTTCCCGAAAAAGTAATTCAGTTAAGCGATTTGATGCGACACATTATTTACGATTCGGATGTTGAATTTATTCTTTTACCAAAGGAAATTGAGATGATACGAAACTATATCGAACTGCAAAATTTAAGAACACCCGAAAAGGAAAAGATTGAACTTGAAGTAGTTGGTGAAGTGGAAGGCAAAAAAGTGGCGCCGCTGATTTTTCTTCCGTTTGTTGAAAACAGTTTTAAACATGGTTTGAAAAGTGGAGCTGAAAACCCTTTTGTAAATATTAAAATAGAAGTTTTGCCAAATAATTTAATTTTTGAAATTGAAAACAGCAAAGGAAATACAACGGAAATAAGCGATTCGAAATACAAAGGAATCGGAATTGAAAATGTAAAAAAACGACTTGCCTTGATTTATCCCAACCAGCATTCGTTACACATTTCGGAAACTGAAACCATATTCAAAGTAATTTTACAAATCAGGTTAAATTAATATGTTCATTAATTGTTTAATAGTTGAAGATGAGCCTCTTTCGCAGGAACTGATTGCCGATTATGTAACTGCCAGCCCTGAATTAAAACTGGCAGGCGTGTGCAAAGATGCACTCGAAGCCGGGGAATGCCTGAAAAACGTGAAAGTTGATTTGTTGTTTTTAGACATTAATATGCCCAAACTTTCGGGGATTGGTTTTGTAAAAAGTTTGAAAGAACAGCCACTGGTTGTTTTTGTAACTGCTTATCCTGAATATGCCCTCGAAGGTTTTGAGGTTGATGCAGTTGATTATTTGCTGAAACCCGTTTCATTCGAACGTTTCAGAATGGCCGTCAACCGTGCAGTTGAACGTTTGGCTGCCAAAAACAGGAAGGAGACTACAATAGAGCATATTATGGTAAGGGCCGACAAAAAAAATTACCGCATTCATTTTGATGAAATAATTTTTCTGGAAGCGCAAGGCGACTATGTAAGATTTGTCACCACCGGAAAGTCGCTGATGGTACACGGCAAACTGAAGGATTTTTTGCTGCAATTACCCAAAAACAGTTTTGAGCAAATTCATAAATCGTATGTCATTTCGCTTTCAAAAGTTATTTATCTCGAAGGTAATCTCATAAAAATAGGTGAACACAGGTTGCCTGTCAGCCTGAATTACCGCGAACTGTTGCTCAAAAAACTCGGCTGATTTGTTGTTTTCTGAACCCGGATTACAAAACGCTGATTTATGGTTTTAAAATCAATACCGAAGGAACATGCTTCAGCCAGATACTGTTTGAATCAACCAGTTTTTTCCAGCTTTCGAGGCTGATGAGCATTAAGTCGTGCTGTTTTAAGAAGTCGTTTTCCACCATTGTTTTTTCCATCACAACGAGATGATTAGGCGCGTGTTGTTCAATTTTTCGAAGAGATTCTTTCATCTCCATGTTGTTTCGTATGTTTCCAACAGCGTCGAATACAGTAATTTGTGCTGATGAACTTGTTATAAAATGCCGTCCATATTCAATCAGAAAACCATCCTCGTCGCTAAAAACCGGAAGAAAGATTTTTTCAATATGCTGTAAATTATCATCGACAAGAATACCTACCGGAACCTTGCTTTTTGCAATGATTTGCCTTGTTGTTTCAGCAAACGGAGAGCTCCCGAAAAGTTTTTCCCTGCCGGTAAATTTATCCAGCAAACGTTCAGGATTCAGGATGTGTGCAGGATATTCAAGTAAATTTCCAAGCAGGCTTCCCTTGTAAATCGAATGCCCGATTCCCATCAACAGCAAGTCGTAATTACCATTGTTTGCGGTTTCGGCAATATTTGTTTCAATATCCTCCGAAACTTTATATAGTGTCTCGATTGGTTGTCCCAGTTTTTTTGATTCGGAAAGAACAGGTGTAAAACCCTTTTTTTCATACTCATCAACTTTATACGTGTTAAATAAATTGTTCGGCGACAAATGCAACGCCGTAACCAGCGAATTTCCGTTTCTGCTCCTTATCAGGCCATGTGCCAGCCGGAGGAGTGTTCTGCCCATTTCAGGTTTCCCAAACGAAATGAGGATACGGTATTTATTCAGTTCTTCAATTTCTTTTAAAACGGTGGTTTCTTTTTTCTTAAATATTTTATCGATAAAATGTAAGGAAGGTGCGGTCATAAATGTGGTAACCAAAGCCATAATAACCAGCATGGCAAAAATTTCAGGAGTCATAATTCCCAGGTCGTAACCAATATTTAAAGCAACAAGTTCCACAAGCCCGCGTGTATTCATTAAAGCTCCAATGGTGAGACTGTCGCGCCAGTTTTGTCCGATAAACTTAGCAGCCAGCGCGCTGCCCACAAACTTTCCGGTTACGGCAACCAAAATTACCAATCCGCAAACTTTCCATAAATAGGGGGCATTCAGTAATCCAATTTGTGTCCGTAATCCGGTAAAAACAAAAAACAGGGGAAGCAGCAAAACAAGTGCAACATCTTCTACTTTTTCTATAAATAGCTTCTTGAATTTTTGGTTATCGGGCATTATTGTTCCAGCCATAAATGCCCCGAACAAGGCGTGGATACCTATTATCTCTGTGGTGTATGCTGAAAGGATAAGTGTCAGGAAGAAAATGGCAACAACCGGTTTGCTCAGGTTTTCGTGCGAGGCGTGCAGGTCACCAATCCGTTTTAAAAAAGGCCTTACAACTTTCAGTAATATAAAAACATAACCGACTGCCATAATAATAGTTGGCAATGCGCTAACAAAAGAACCGGCTTTTACAATGGCAATGACTACTGCAAGCAACGACCATGCAGTAATATCGTCGGCGGCAGCACAGGTGAGTACAATTGTTCCCAGTTTTGTTTTATGAATTCCCCTTTCCTGCACAATTCTGGCCAAAACAGGAAACGCGGTGATACTCATCGATATTCCCAAAAACAATGCGAAAGAAACAAACGGCACTCCCTGCGGGGCGAACGACTGGTAAATAAAATAGGCCAGACCCACGCCCAGCGCAAACGGGATAATAATACTGGCGTGGCTCACCACCACCGCTTCGTGTGCCTGTTTTCGCAGCACCTTTAAATCCAGCTCTATGCCAATAACGAACATAAACAGGATTAACCCAATCTGGCTTAGAAGTCCGAGATTGCCCAACGAATGTTCGGGAAAAAGGAAAGTCGAAAATTCAGGAAAATACATTCCAACCAGCGAGGGACCAAGCACAATTCCGGCTGCAATCTCTCCAATAACAGCGGGTTGCCCGATTTTTCGGCACCCCCAGCTAAACAGGCGCGCAACCAGTATAATAGTTACAATTTGTAAAAGCAAAATGGCGAGCGGGTGGGCAAAATTATGGAAAAAGGCATCTAAAAACAGGCTCCACTGGCTTTTTTCTGTTTCCGGAGATAAAACGTTCATCGCCGATTGAAGATTATTTTCGCCCAGTTGTACAATCCAATGAATTAACATCGTAAAACCACCAATGATGACAATGTAAAAAAATATGTTTTTGAATCGTTTCATTTTTGATTACTAACCTGTTTTCGATGGAATAAAAATGTCAACAATTATCTGCTTAAAACAGGGGAAAGCAACAGACAAAAATGAATATGTAATAAACAGACAAAATTGTGTAACAAATTACACTTTCACTTTTTTAAGGAAATTTTCGCGGAAAGCGTCACCCAAGGTAATTACAAGGGGTTTTCCTGTCGATTGGATGATTTTAGTTGTGATTTCGTCGTGAGAAAAGAACTGAACAGCGCGCAGGGCAAGTACTTCTTTTTTGTTCACCTGGCAGAAATCGTTTACTGGCAGAAATTGCAAAAGCTTTTCAAACGAGATATTTTTCAATACAAGTTTTTTCCCATCGTGCAACTGTGCAATTTTATCGCGGCTGTCCATTTCCGAAGTACCGACGAGGGCTAATTCGTCGAAAAACAACAGGGTTTTTCCCTTGTCGGTATTTAGTTGAATAAAATTTTTGGACGGACTGAGGTGCTGCAATCTTTGCAGGGCCTTATTCACTGCGGTTTGCAAACGCTCTTTGGTTACTGGTTTTCGAATATAATCAATGGCGTTCAGGTCGAAAGCTTCGGCGGCATATTCATTATAAGCCGTGGTAAAAATCACCGGTTTACCGCCCAGAAGATTGGCAACACTGAGCCCGTCCATTCCCGGCATTTCAATATCGAGAATGCAAATATCGAATTCCAATGAAGATATCTCTTTCAAAAAAGCCTCCGGACTGTTAAACGCTTTTACAACTTCCAGTTCAGGAATTTGTTCGCAAAGCATTTTCAGGTATTTCAGGCCGGGCAGTTCATCGTCCAGCAGCAAGCATTTTAGCCTTGTATTCAAGTAAATTAATTTTTAATTGTGCATGATAAACTTCTCCTTCAGAAAATCGTTCAAGTTTAAAATTGTCTTTATAGATTATTCTGAGTCTTTGTTCAAGCGTTTGAACTCCAATTCCGCTGTGAGTTTTGTTTAACGTTGATTTGCCTGATATTTTATTGGATACGGTTAATGAAAATGTGTTTTCACTAAAACCAAAAGTAATTGCAATAAATGCTTCAGAACTATGCAGATCGGCATGTTTAAATGCATTCTCAATTAAATCGACAGAAATAAGCGGCGCCAGCAACTCCTGGTTGTACAGAGGTGATGTTTCATCGATTTTTGACTTCACCTTCAACTCAAACAGTGGACTTAGTTTGATTTTGTTTATTTCGATAAGACTGAATGCAAACTCGATTTCTTCTTTTGGAGTAACAAATTTTCTCCGGCTTTCATACAGAATATAATCAAGTACATTGGCCAGTTTATCAAGCGCAAAATAGGTTTGGTAGGCATGAGATTGTATCGTGTTCAATACGTTTTTAAAAAGATGCGGGTTAAGTTTCGACTCAAGACTTTCAAGCTGAAGGTTATTGACTTTTAATTCAAGCTCGTTATATTTTAACTCAATGATTTTTTTCTTCTTCTCCGATTTTATTAAATGTGCAATCAAATAAATAATTATTAAAATCAACAGGAGGATAAATCCTGCCAAAACCAAACTATTTGTTGCAGCTGATGTTAATTCCATAAATATCGGACTGATACAGATACAAAATTAAAATCTTTATCTGTTTTATCCTCTTTCGTTGAAATGATTTCCAATATCAGTCGTCAGGCAAAGGAATACAGGGTTGAAAGATAACTGCATCGATGCCTGATATCACACTGTTTTGCATTTGCTTTTCTGATTTGTTACACATGGCAAGAACCGGATTGCCAGGGAATGACTGGTGTAATAACCTTATTAATTCTGTTGAAATATCTTTCCCGGATATGCAAAGAGCATAAGCGCCGGCATTGATTTTTGATGTTATCTCCCCAATATCCGCATCAGAAGCGGCAAATACGGGCAAGGTACATTCCGAACAAATTTTGTTAAGCATATCGACAGGAAATTTACGTCCTGCATAAAGTCCGGCGGCGCCAAATGATTCGAGTTTTTTTGCAAGGCTCAAAACGCCGGATGTTGTTATAAAAGCATAATCGATGGATATGATTGCTGGTTTTTCAGGAATGGAAAGTATTCGTTTTAGTTTTTCATTTCCCGGAATAAAGTAAAAGTGTGACAGAATAGCATCTGCGTCAGTTTTGCTTATTTCATACTCATCACAGGAAAATAGAACGGTGCGTACCAATTTCCCGTTTAGTTTAAAACCTTCCGGAGAAGACAATAGCTTTGGCTTAACAGGTATTTTCTGAGATCCGACAGGAACATAAAACCATCTGCTGAGAATGCTGTTGTAAAGTAATAGATTCCAGTTGGTTAAAAATCGTCCCCCGATTGTAATATTGATTTCCATTCCAATATTTTTAAACGAATTTACAGTTCAGTTTTCTATTGATTTATTTATTTGAAACTGAATGTATTTGAAATGAAATAAACAGGAATATTATTGTAATGTAATCCTCTGTTTAGAAATAGAAAAATTTAAACTGCGAGCAAATCAGGGTATTAAAAACAAAATTATCCATTGAAGAACAATCGGAAATAAACCAAAGCATTCACGAATTTTGTTTATGCAGTATTATTTCAGTATTGTTGCCACTAAAATTCCCAGGTACGTTCCAAAAGCGTATCCTAAAATTCCGATGGTAAGCCCCGAAATTATCACTTCCTTGTTTTTGAGCGCTCCTGCAACTGTTGGCACAAAAGGAGGTGAATAGGTGAGTGCTGTTATCGAAATTATGGTGGTATCGGCATCGAGTTTAAAAATAGCGGCCAGGGCAACGTGTAAAGCAATGGATCCGAAAACCACATAAAAAACAAACAGAAACAACTGTAGAAATTCAATCTGAAACATGTTGCTCAGGTTAGCCATCGACGAAACTGTAAGCGAAAAAACAATGATGAGGTACATTCCAAGCTGGAAGCTGTTTCGTAACCTGTTAACGGGTTTTAGCAGCGAACCTGCAAGCCCCAGTGTGGTAATTGTTAAAATGGCAACAATCGTATCGGTTGGTTTTGGAACCAACATGCTTAAACCTCCTCCAATTGCAACTATTACAAGTGAAACTCCCAGCGCTTTTAACAAATCGGGTACAAGTTTTCGTTTAAAAAGCGGGTCGAAATTTTCCATTTCATTGGGTTCGTCGGGCAAATGCAATTTGTTTTCGGCTTTATATACCATTTGAAACTTTGGCAGAAAAATGTGGAAAACCCGTTGGGCAATTGTCATTAAAAATACCAACGCAACCGAGCCAACAATCAAGTCGTAAGTGTGTGTTAATATAAAAACGTTGGGACTCACATTTAATGCAGTTCCGATAGCTGCAAGGTTGGGCGTTCCGCCGGTGTAAACACCCACAAGCATTCCGGCTACTTTCCACGATTCGTCGATTGAATCGCCCCAAAAGTAAAAACCTGAAAATATCACAACCAGTAACGAAAAAACAGCTAAAAGCATTGATAATAAAGCTGTTTTGGCCAGTTTTAACCACTTTCTAATATCGAGTGAAAACACAAGTAAGGGTATTGCAATTAAAATCATCACAGTCATAATGGTGTCCTGCAATCCTGCAATTTGGTTAACAGTTGCATCTGTAGGTGAAATTTGCGCTGCATCGAGGTATTGCTGAAGTTCGGCATCAGGCATTTTTACGCGTGCTCCCAATAGCTTTCTGAATTCGGGGCTTGCAGCCGGTAAAATTCCTGAATTTCCAAGAATTAGTCCGGTTAAATAAGCCATTACCACTGCTCCCAGGCGGTTCAGAATATTTGATTTTTTTGTGAGATAGATTAAAAGGGCAGGGGCGAAGAGATAAAAGGCAACCAGTAATACAGATATATACATACCAAATCAGGTTAAATTTCAGATTTAAGCAAACATATTCAATTTTAATGTATTGCTTTAATATGTGATGAATAAAAACAAAGAGGCGCCTCAATAATTTTGAAGCGCCTCTTTGTTTTGAGTGAAAGATTCGTTTAAAATCTGAATCCTAAGGTAAACAAAACATCGTTTTTAACTGATTTCAACGAAGCCATTTCAGGTATTGGGTAGGCTTCAAGATGAGGAGTCGGATAAAGTGCATCGTATTCGGTTATTGTTGAATACCTGTAGGTTAAATCGGCGAAAAATTTCCCGGCGTAATAACCGATTCCACCCGAATAAACCAGCAGGTTGGCATCGGCATTTTTCTGGCTTGCATTAAAAGCTGTTGATTCGAAAGCGGAACCATGATATTCAAAACCACCCCGCAACCTGAAATTTTTCGAAGCAACAAGTTCACCACCGAGTCTTAAATTTCCCGAAGTTTTGTACGCTTCACCGATATCTGTGTTTTCGCTATAAAAATCATAACCGTCGCCACCATCACGAAGTTTGGCATTGCTGTAATTCACAAGTTCATAATCGGCGCTTAAAAGGCCCACTTTCCCAATAACAAATGCACCGCTGAAAGTTGCACGCAGAGGAGTTTGCAAGCGGTAATCATACTCATTATAAGGCGAACTTTCATCGTAGGTTTCACTACCATCAGCATAAGTTATTGAGGTGTTCATGGAAGTTGAAAAGTCATCCTGCAAACGATACCAGGTTGGTGTATGAATTGAAACGCCTAACCTCACTTCGTTGATGGGTTTGTAAATGGCTCCAAATTTAAAATTATGGCCAGTTCCCCAAGTGTTCAGATTACTGTTGAATTCCATATTGTTAAAATACGGAATGTTGTTATTATCATCATTCTCGTAAAGCCGCGACGATTCGCTGTAATAGAGGTCGTTAATACCCCACGATATACCAAGATACAGTTTGTGGTTAAAATTGAAACTGGCAACAATCGAATATTCATCAATCGATCCGCTTTTTGATATCGTTTTACGCTGGCTTTGTTTATATTCGGCATCCTGTAGGTCCGACCAGTATTCGTCGTTATTTTCGTCATACAAAAGCACGTCGGTTTTCCATGCCAGTTTTTCATAGTAATCGCTCCAGATGCCACGGTTGGCACGATCGGCAAAATAATCGAGGTACGAACCGTTTACATCGAATCCCTGAATGATTCCATAACTGTTGAAATCCTTAATTCGATTATATCCAATTCCAAGGCTCATACTCACAATTCCGGCTTCGTTGGTGCCCGCCATCGAGATAGTGTTTACATAACTGATGTTATTCAATGCGAATTTGTAATCACTGTCTTCGCGGCTTGTACCGTAATATTTCGATTCCACGCTTGTATTCATCGAAACAGGAGTAATTGTGAACTCACTTGACCGGTAAAGTCCAAGCCCTGCAGGATTTATACTTGCAGAAGTAAAGTCGCCGCCCAGTGCACCAAAAGCATTTCCCATGGCGCCTGCACGCGCGGTTCCCGCTGCCGAAATATTTGAATATCGCAATGCATCGGCCAAATCCTGGGCCATTGATGCAACCGGAACGAGTAAAACAATACTGAACAGAAAAATGTATTTTTTCATGGCAATAAATTTTTATTCAAACCTGAATGAATTATCAATATATATTAACGGCGCCCTGATGAAGAACTTCCACCACCTGATGAACGACTTCCGCCACCTCCGCTGCTACTGCTACCGCTACTTCCCGAGGACGAACTGCCACTGCCTGAACTTCCAGATGAGTAAGAACCGCTGCTGCTGCTCCGGCTGCTGCTGCCACTGCTGTAACTTCCGCTGCCTGACGAAGAACTGCCTCTGTATGAATTCGAGCCACTGCTAACCGATGGCGCTCTGTAAGTACGTGATGAAACACCGTTGCTGGTGCTTCGGTTGTATGTTGAACTTGACCTGTAGGTCTGATTGTAGTTCGATGTTGAACGAGGTTGTGAGTAGGTTTGTCCGTTGTTATTGGTAACCGAACTTTTATTAACAACTCTTGGCTGTGAATTTCCGGTAACAGTGTTTCCGGGCCGAGTATAACTTCTGGTTTGTGTCGAAGGACGCGTATAGCTTTGTGTTGTATTTCTGCCCGACTGGTTATTAACCACAGCCGGTCGGGTGTTGTTGTTGGAACCCGATTCCACGGTACGTCTTCTTTCGGTGATAATGGCATTGTTTTCACGGATTGATTTTGTTCCGCTCTGAACAGTTTGTGAACCACTTCTCACTCCTGAAACTGAACTTTCACGTCGCGAGCTGCCTGAAACTGATTCTCTGGTTTCTCCGGCAACAGCACTTTTATCGCGGGCCGATGCCCTTGCTGAACTGACACCGGTACTCTCTCTTAAATCATTTCTTGCCACACTTGTACCACTTGATCTTCTTTGACCATATTGATACCTGTCGGGATTATAGTTTCCGGAAGGATAATGTCCGGGATATCCAGAATAATAACCTCCTCCCCAGTACGGTTGATAGTAACCCCATCCGTAACCTGGGTAACCCCATCCGTAATATGAGTTACCCCAACCATAATATGGGTAGTTCCAACCATAATATGAACCCCATCCATAATAAGGATAGCCCCATCCGTAATTGAATGACATTGACCATCCCCATGGATCGTAATAAAATGGGTCGTAGTGCCAGCTATCCCAGTAAAAAGGGTCATAAAAGTATGGATTATGAAATCGTTGAATCCGATATGCGTAGTCAACTTCATAATCATCGGTGTAATAATTATCGATTAATTGTTTCATCTCGCCATCTTCGTAATAGGTGATGGTGTCTGTCCCTTCAAAATCCTGTTCTGCAGTATATTCATCAGCACCGGCATCCTGTTCATCAGCTTCGTAATCGAAGTTGTTCATTTCGCTGGTGTTTTCTACATTTTCGCTGATTTCGTTAACAATAACCGCATTACCCGATTTTGTTGCAGGAATTGTTGTATTTGAAATAACCGTCGAAGCGATTGGAGGTGGTACGTCGGCTGGGTTAAAGTAAATGTCATCAGTGTAGGAGTTTGTCACATAACTTCCAGTGCCACAGGCGCTAACTAAGAACGCCATCAATCCGATGTATGTAAATTTTGCTTTCATAACTACACTACTGTTTATTTATTGTCAATAATAATTACTTTATTTGTAACCTCAAAAACAAAATGAATTTTACAAAATCTGTACCAAGTTTAGAACAATGGCCAAGGAATTAACATCGAGAAGTGAGAATTATTCGCAATGGTACCAGGATCTGGTAATAAAGGCCGATTTGGCCGAAAACTCTGCGGTCCGCGGGTGTATGGTTATCAAACCATATGGTTACGCGATATGGGAAAAAATGCAGGCCGAACTCGACCGCATGTTTAAGGAAACTGGGCACGTAAATGCCTATTTCCCGTTATTTATACCCAAATCGTTTTTTAGCAAAGAAGCTGCCCACGTGGAGGGGTTTGCAAAAGAGTGTGCGGTAGTTACCCATTACCGTTTAAAAAATGATCCGGAAACAGGAGGTGTGGTTGTTGACCCGGAAGCCAAACTTGAAGAAGAGCTGATTATCAGGCCCACTTCTGAAACCATTATCTGGAATACTTACCGGAATTGGATTCAGAGTTACCGCGATTTGCCAATTCTGATTAACCAGTGGGCAAATGTAGTGCGCTGGGAGATGCGTACCCGTTTGTTTTTACGTACAGCCGAATTTCTCTGGCAGGAAGGTCACACTGCACATGCTACCAAAGAGGAAGCAATTGCTGAAACCGAGAAAATACTTGATGTTTATGCAACTTTTGCCGAAGAATTTATGGCGATGCCTGTAATTAAGGGTATCAAATCGGCCAACGAACGTTTTGCCGGTGCTGTTGAAACCTATTCAATCGAAGCGCTGATGCAGGATGGGAAAGCATTGCAATCGGGTACTTCGCACTTTTTAGGGCAAAACTTTGCAAAAGCATTCGATGTAACTTTCTCAAGCAAGGAAGGCAAACTGGAACATGTTTGGGCAACTTCGTGGGGTGTTTCAACCCGGTTGATGGGGGCGCTTGTAATGGCGCATTCTGATGATAACGGGCTTGTGCTGCCTCCAAAACTCGCACCTTTCCAGGTAATTATTGTTCCCATTTACCAGAAAGAGGAACAGCTTGCCGTGATTTCAGAAAAAGTAAAGGAAATCATGGCGAAACTCAAGGCCAAAGGCATCTCGGTAAAATTTGATGATAACGACAACAAAAAACCGGGCTGGAAATTTGCCGAATATGAATTAAAAGGTGTTCCGGTGCGTTTGGCAATGGGACCGCGCGATTTGCAGAATGGCACAGTTGAAGTGGCCCGCCGTGATACTTTGGAAAAACAGGTTGTCGAAATCGAAGGAATTGAGAATTATATCGAACAACTTTTGACTGACATCCAAAGTAATATTTACACAAAAGCTTTGAAATTCAGGGAAGAAAGCACGATGAAAGTAGATACCTGGGACGAGTTTAAAGAAGCGCTCAAAAAAGGTGGGTTTATTTTAGCCCACTGGGACGGCACTTCGGAAACTGAGGAGAAAATAAAAGCTGAAACTAAAGCTACAATCCGTTGTTTGCCTCTGGAATTTGAAGCAGGGGAAGGAAAATGTGTTTATTCGGGGCAGCCTTCAACCCGAAGGGTGTTATTTGCTTTAGCATACTAAAATGAAAAGAAAAATAGTTACGAAGCGGCTTAAACGGGCCGCTTTCGTTTTTATTAATCATTGCTTTGTGTAATTTTAACCACCATTACAGGTACTTTTATAAGCACTATTCAAATTTAAAATTATGACAGAAAAAGAAGTCCGCGAATCGCTGCTCGAAGCATTTGTTATCAAATCGACAGTAAAACAGAAAGTTTTTGAAAACACACAACAAACGTTTTATATCCTTAAAAAGGTATTGAAACAGCTTGAGAAAACCTATCAGGATAAAATAAGAAACAAAGTTCCAACTTCAGTTTTACCTGTTTATACCGAACGCGGGCCATTTGAAGCCGAGTTTAAAATTGGCAGCGATCTGCTCATTTTCAGCATGCACAGCAATGTTTTCGAATTCGACGACAAACATCCGGTTTGGAATACCGATTACCTGAAGGAGGACCCGATGCGCTCGTATTGCGGCACAATTTATATTTATAATTTTCTGGCCGACTCGTTTAAATACAACCGTGTAAACGATTTGGGTTATCTGGTGGCCCGTATTTTTGTGAACAAGGAAAACCACTTTTTTGTTGAAGGCAAACGACAATCCGACGAACTTGTTAAAGATTTTGCACTCGATACCATTTCGCCCGGAATCCTTCGACAGATTGTTGAAACAGCCATTCAGTACAGCGTTGAGTTCGATTTACTGTCGCCATTGTACGACCAGGTAAAAGTGGCTACTGTTGACCAGATGCAGCAAAAAATGACGCTTTCGAAAATGGCCACCGGCAAGCGACTTGGGTTTAGTTTTAATTCGGATGATGTTTGAAATCAGTTTTTAGACATTAGTACTAAGTAGTGAGACAATAAATAAAACATGAAAAAAATTACAGAGAGATTTATCAGTTACGCAAAACAATATACCACTTCCGACCCGGAAAGTACAACTTATCCAAGCACTGAAAGACAAACTGTTTTTATGAAAAATCTGGCCGATGAGCTTCGCGAAATTGGCTGTATTGATGTGGAATTGGATGAATTTGGTTATGTAATGGCAACCATTCCGGCCAATGGAGTTGAGAATGCGACAGTTGTGGGTTTTATTGCACATGTTGACACAAGTCCCGATTTTTCGGGTGAGAATGTGCAGCCACAAATCATCGAAAAATACGACGGGAAACCGGTTCAGCTTAAAAACGGAGTGACCATCAATCCTGAAGAATTTCCAGAAATACTCCAATACAAAGGTCAGACGATTATTACTGCCGATGGTACAACTTTGCTTGGAGCCGACGACAAAGCGGGTGTTGCAGAAATAGTTACAGCTGCTGAATTTTTACTGAAATCAGAAGAAATTAAACACGGAAAAATAAGATTGGGATTCACACCTGACGAGGAAGTTGGCAAAGGAACCGACCATTTCGATGTGAAAAAATTCGGGGCCGATTTTGCCTATACACTTGATGGCGGAGAGATTGGCGAACTTGAATTTGAAAATTTTAATGCCGCAGGCGTAAAAATAAAAATACAGGGAAGAAGTGTACATCCGGGAGCAGCCAAAAACAAAATGATAAATGCGTCGCTCGTGGCGCACGAGATTATCGGGATGTTGCCAGCGTTAGAAAGGCCTGAACATACTGAGAAATATGAGGGATTTTTTCATCTGACTGATTTTAAAGGGAATGTGGAGAAAGCTGAAGTCAACTGGATTATCCGCGACCACGATTTACAGAAATTTGAAGAAAAGAAAAAACTGTTGTCCGATATCGTTCAAAAAGTGAACTTCGGATACGGTAAGAAAGTGGCTGAAATAGAAATCACCGACCAGTATTTTAACATGAGGCAAAAAATTGAGCCGGTAATGTTTGTGGTTGATATTGCCCGAAAAGCCATGTTACAGGCAGGTGTTGAACCAAAAGTGAGGGCAATTCGTGGCGGAACTGATGGCGCCCGGCTTTCATACGAAGGGTTGCCTTGTCCGAATATATTTGCCGGTGGTCATAATTTTCACGGACCCTACGAATTTGTGCCAGTGCAGTCGATGGAAAAAGCAGTGGAGGTAATTGTAAATATTGCGGGACTGACAGGGGAGTTTGTTAAATAATGTGTCCGGCGTTGAAGTTGTTGTATCGATTTTATAATTTTGGAAAAAAGTGAATAAAATGCGTGTAAGATATATTACTGACGGATATGGAAATCAATCGGCAGTGGTAATTCCAATTGCAGATTGGAATGCGTTAAATGAGCGTTTAACAAAAATTCAAAATAAACTAAAGATTTTAACCGGGTTAGAAGATGCGGTTGATGAGGTTAATCTTGCCAGAGAAGATAAGCTCGAACTTAAAACTTTAAGAGATTTTTTAGATGAAAACTGAAATTGTTATTACAAACAATTTTCAAAAGGAAGCTAAAAGATTTTTAAAAAAATACAAATCTTTAAAATCGGAGCTTGAAGTTTTATACCAACAGTTGATTAATAACCCTCAAACCGGAATTCCAATCGGAAGAAATTCATATAAAATAAGAATTAGTGTTAAAAGTAAAGGCAGAGGTAAAAGTGCTGGATTACGCGTAATTACTTATCTTGATGTCAATCTGGTTTTTGATGAAATGCACAATTAATAGTTTTTGTTATCTATTTACGATAAATCAGAAACTGAAACAATTTCTGAACTTGAAATTATAAGTATTATCAATCGAATCAAAATGATTTAAATGTTTAACCGTTTTCTCGAAAATATTAAAGAAAAGAAACTGCTGAACACTGGTGGGAAAGTCCTGCTGGCTGTTAGTGGCGGCATCGACAGCATGGTAATGCTGTATCTTTTCGAGAAATCGGGATTTGATTACGGAATTGTACACTGTAACTTTCAACTGCGCGGTGATGAGTCGGACCGCGACGAGGAGTTTGTAAGAACTCAGGTTTTAATTCATGGCGTTCCTGCGTATTTTAAACGATTCGATACCGAAGAGTACGCACAAATTAATGGTATTTCTATCGAAATGGCTGCCCGCGAATTGCGGTACGAATATTTCGAAAAAATCAGGATTGAAAACGGGTACAATTTTATTGCCACCGCGCATCACTCCGATGATTTGATTGAAACTTTCTTTTTAAATCTTACTCGGAAAACAGGAATAAAAGGACTTACAGGAATCAAAGATAAGTCGGGGAAAATTATCCGTCCGATGCTTTTTGCCAGCCGTGCTGACATTGAAAAATATGCCTCCGAACAGTACCTCGAATTCCGTGAAGATTCAACCAACAGCGAAGTGGTTTATCAGCGCAACTTTTTGAGACACAAAATTTTGCCTTTGTTTTCAACTTTAAATCCTTCGTTTAAGAAAAATCTGCTGGCCAGTATCGAAAACCTCAAAGATGCCGAAGCTGTTTATTCCGGGTTTTTTGAAACCGAAAAACAAAAAGTGATTGAAAAGGCCACAGATTCACAGATTATAAATATTGAAAAGCTAAAACAATCACCACACCCCAGGTTGTTGCTGTTTGAAATTCTTTCGGATTTAAATTTTAACTCAAACGTGGTTGAGGAAGTTTTCCAAAGTCTGAATACCGAATCGGGGAAACAGTTTTACTCGAAAACACATCGGTTGGTAAAAGACAGGGAGAAGCTTTTTATTACTGAGTTTACCCGGCAGGAAGACCGGATTTTTTACCTCGAAGCCAACGATGTGGAACTGTTTGAACCGGTTGATATTACAATAGAAAAACTCCCGGCCAAAGATTTTAAAATCAGAAAAGAACCAAACATCGCCTGCCTCGATTTGGATAAACTTGAGTTTCCGCTGCTCGTTCGAAAATGGCAGGAAGGCGATTATTTTCAGCCACTTGGCATGACAGGATATAAAAAACTAAGCGATTTTTTTATCGACGAAAAAGTTCCTGTTCACAAAAAAGAAAATACATGGCTTTTGTGCAGTGGCGAAAAAATTGTGTGGGTAATGGGAATGCGAATTGATAATAGGTTTAAAATCAACCCGAAAACAAATCGTGTTTTAAAAATTGAAATCAAAAAACTAACGTAGAAACAAAGCCTGCCATGTTTCTACAATTATTGCAAATTAAAAGCAATCAGAAAATCTCATATATTCATTATTCGCGTGAATGCAGCGCCACCCGGTTTCCTTCACTGTCAATCAGCAAAGCCATAAAACCGTAGTTTTCGGAAATCTGTGTTTTTCCCTGCAAAACCTTTCCACCTGCACCTTCAACGCGCGAAAGTTCATTGGCCAAATCGCCCGAATGGGCAGTAAAATATACCAAAACGCCATCAGTTGAAGGTTTATATGCCGCAGGAAAATGAACCAATGAGCCTCCTGACCCTAATCCTTCTGTTACCCACGGAAACCAGGCCATATCAAAAACACCCATCTGGTGACGTTCAAGTTTTATTTCAAAAACTTTTTCGTAAAATGCAATTGCTCTTTCCATGTTTGTAACGGGGACTTCAAACCAACCTACCATGTTGTTTTTCATAATATTCAATTTAAGTGTCAAATGAAAAACAACCAAAGGGTTTATTTAGTTCTTTTCTGATTATCGTTCCTGTTGATTTTTATTACAGCTGAAGTTTTGAACCTGGGTAAAAAATTCGGATAAATAAAAATATTTTTTATCCGTTGAACCGGTGTTTTACCATTTCCTTTCTTAAACAAGTTGAACTTATTGCTTCTCTGCGTTGTCTAACTTTGCACACGAAAAAAGAAAGGCAAAGTGATGAGCAGAAAAGTAAGATTTTTAATTCCGGCTTATGATATTGATATGGGCGGAATTGCGGTGAAACAAGCCCTCCCCACCAACAATGTGGAACAGGTTGACCCGTTTTTGCTTCTTCATCACGCCGAATTTACCTACACAAGCGATGCTCCTGCATTGCACCAGGGAATTGGTCCACATCCGCACCGTGGTTTTTCGCCTGTGACTTTTGTTGTTGAAGGAGATGTTCATCATCGCGACAGTTGGGGTAATAACCAGGTGGCTAAAAAGGGCGAAGTTCAGTGGATGCATGCCGGACGAGGAATCATCCACAGTGAACGCCCATCGCAAAAACTTGCTGATGAAAACGGAAAACAGGAAATTATTCAGCTATGGATTAATACACCTGCTGCAAAGAAAATGCAGGAGCCGGTTTATCAATATCTTCAGGAAAAATCCATTCCGGTTTTCAATTCGGACGACAACCTGGTTAAAAACAAGCTGGTGGCAGGAGATTACAAAGGTTTGCACGGGAAAATAAAAACTGAATCTGAGTTGCTGGTTATCTGGAGTAACGCGGAAAATGGTGGCGTCCAAACTTATACAGTGCCGGAATTGTTGAATGCAATGTTGTATGTTATCAAGGGCAATATTCGGATTTCCGGCTACGGAAAAGTGGAGGAAAAGAGCCTTGTGGTTTTTGATAATTCGGGAGATGAGGTGGAAATTTCAGCAACGGCAGAAGCGCAGTTTTTGTTGCTGGCCGGAGTCCCGATTGCCGAAAAAGTGGTGCAGCAGGGGCCGTTTGTGATGAATACAACCACCCAGATTCTGGAAGCCATGCGCGATTACAGGATGGGTAAAATGGGATTTCTGATTGAAGAAAAGTAAAAAAGATGGAAAATAAGCTGATTAATAATGAAGCTAATCATCAATATGAAATTCATGTTGGTGAATATGTTCCGAAAATTGAATATATCAAATCGGGAAATAAAATCTATTTAACTCACACCGAAGTTCCCATTGAACTGGAAGGTCAGGGAATTGCATCGGACCTTGTAAAAAAAGTGCTCGCCGATATTCAGCAAAACGAACTGAAAGTGGTTCCGCTTTGTCCGTTTATCGACAAATACATAAAAAGGCACCCCGAATGGGAATTTTTGGTTTTGAACGATTCAAAATAAAAAGAAGAAAAGTGATAGAGATTGGAATTGACAGTTTTGCATCGGCGCCTGCCAGCAACGACAACGACAGGGCACTTGACAATTCAATTGCGCTGGGTGAATTGCTCGAAAGAATCGAGTTGGCCGACAAAGTCGGTCTGCATGTTTTTGGGTTGGGAGAACATTACCGCAAAGAGTTTTTAGATGCTGCTTCACCGGTTATCATTGCTGCAGCGGCTGCACGGACAAAAAAAATAAGGCTGACAAGCGCTGTAACCGTTTTGAGCGCTGCCGACCCGGTGCGTGTTTTTCAGAGTTTTGCCACCATCGACCTGATTTCAAAAGGACGGGCTGAAATCGTTGTCGGACGCGGTTCGTTTATCGAGTCGTTTCCTTTGTTCGGATTGAATTTACAGGATTATGATGCACTTTTTGCTGAGAAACTCGACCTGTTACTACAGATTCGCGAAAATGAAGTAATCAGCTGGTCGGGTCAATTCAGACCTGAATTAAAAGAACAGGCCATTTATCCACGTCCGTTGCAAAATCGGATGCCTGTATGGCTGGGAGTGGGAGGGACGCCTGCTTCTTTTATCCGTGCCGGAAAACTTGGGCTTCCGCTAATGGTGGCGGTTATTGGCGGTGAAACACACCGTTTTCGTCCGCTAATCGATTTGTACCGCGAGGCGGGTGCAAAAGCCGGTCACTCAACTGAAAACCTGAAAGTGGGACTGCACTCACTGGGTTATGTAGGAACAAATACCGAAAAGGCGCTGGATGATTATTATCCTGGTTATGCCGAAACTTTTACAAGAATTGGCAAAGAACGGGGATGGCAGCCGGTTACCCGTTATCGTTTTGACTCGCAAACCGGCCCGCTGGGTGCTTTGGTGATTGGCGACCCGGAATCAGTCGCGGAAAAAATACTGCGGCACAGCGAAGCGCTGGGCGGTATTTCGAGATTTACTTTTCAAATGGACAGCGCCGGACTGACACACCAGCAGCACATGAAAGCCATTGAACTGATTGGAGAAAAGGTAATTCCGATGGTGAACGGATAATTTCAGCCCGGCCCGCAGATTATTTTAACCGTTCTGTTGTGGTCTGGTTATTGGATGGAATTGTTATTTTTGTTTTCGGTATTTAATAAAATGAAACCAATAATTGACTAAAAACAATAAAATCGATTCCAATGAAGACTAAACTTACTATTTTACTTGTTTCCCTTTTTCTGACAACAATTTCAATTGCCCAACCTTCGGGCGGACCTTACGGATCAGTACATAAAACTTACGAAATTCCCAAAGTACCGGGAAAAGTTTACTTTGTTTCTCCTGATGGAGATGCAAAAGCTGCCGGAACCGATATTTCGAAACCTACGACGCTTGAAGCAGCAGTAAAAAAAGGTGTTACCGGCGATGCAATTATTTTGCGTGGCGGCATTTATCGCACCGGAACACTGGTTTTTAACCAGGGACTTGTTTTTCAGCCTTACAAAGACGAACAGCCTTTGCTGAAAGGTACTTTTGTGGCCGATAAATGGGAAAAAACCGGCGAAAAACTCTGGAAAACCAAATGGGAAAGATTGTTTCCGGCTGCTCCCGAAGACTGGTGGCAACGCAACCGCGAGGAAAAATTCACTCCGCTCCACCGTTTTAATGACGATATGGTTTTTGTGGATGGCCGTTTTCTGCAATCGGCTGGAAATACTGAAGAGTTGAGCGACAATACTTTTTTCGTTGACTATAACAACAAAGAAATTTATATTGCAATTGACCCGGCTGAGAAACTGGTTGAAATCACTGCTTTCAGCATGGCGTTGCATCGGGTTTATTACGAAGTGAGCGGAATGAAAGCCGACAATGTGGGGCCGAAAATCCGGGGAATCGATTTTACACAGTTTGCCGATTCCACCATTTTTGTGGAGTGCGTTGATCCGGTGGGTGTGAAAAAAGAGTCTGAAATTGGTAAGGAAGTGCAGGGAACTCTTATTGAAGACTGTGATATCTCGTGGTGTTCGCGGATTGCGATGTTTTTGATGGGCGACAAAACAACCGTGCGGAATTGCCATGTGAGCAACACCAGCCGCGAGGGAATTTATGTGGTGGGTTCGGCTGATGTGCTGCTCGAAAATACGATTATCGAAAAAAACAATATTGAAAATATTACGGGTTGTTATCCGGCAGGCATCAAGATTTTTAACCAGTGCTACCGCTGCACTGTACGTAATAATTTGGTTACCAATATGCCCAACTCCAACGGCGTTTGGTACGATGTGGGCAACGTGGACGGACGGTTTATTAACAACTGGGTTGAAAATGTGGGAAAACCGGAGGTGCCGGTTTCAACAAACAGCGTGTGGCCCAGTCAGAACGGTTTCTTTTTCGAAATCTCGAAAGGTGCCATTGTTGCCGGAAACGTTTTTGTCAACTGCGACCACGGAATTCTTGCACTTAACAGCAGTAATGTGGAAATGTACAACAATACTTTTGTCAACAGCATGGTTTGCATTGCCCGCGACACCCGCAGCGCGCAGGGCGACCATTTTGGCTGGCACCCGGCCACCGGCCCCGATGTGGATGAGCGTTTCGGACATGTTTTTGTGAACAACCTGCTTACCGGCGATGTCGGTTTTGACCGCGCCCTTCTGTTGGTTTGGCAACCTTCGGTTTTGTGTGAAAAACTCAGCGAAACCCCGCTGAAACAATTCGATAACAATGTGTTTGTAAAGCAGAATGATACTTACAAAACGCTGGCTTTCTGGAGTCCCTCGAAAGCGCAGAATTGTCAGACTGAAATAAAAACGCTGGCCGAATTACAGCAACTCAGCGGAGCCGCTTTGAAAAGCCAGCTTTTGGAAGGCAAACACCTGCCGTTGTTTAAAAGCGCCGTAATTAAAAACTACCGGCTTTTAAATGAATTTCCCGGCAAAGCAACCGCCACAGAAATCCCTGCCAACGTGAAAAAACTGATGGGAATTCCGGCTGAAACGAAGGATTTTATGGGGGCATTTGGATTGTAGGTATTTGGAAATTGGTTCTCAGATTAAAATTTACAAAATGTCAAATGAGAAAACTATTTTGAGTTATCTTGATTTAATAACATTTGTCCTGTCCATTTACGTTATTTTGGCTTTGCTCATTGAGACTTTCATAGGATTGGATAATGAGGTAACGAAAGTTCTTAATATTACAGATTTTGGTATCTGTATCATTTTCCTTTTCGATTTTGTAGTAAGGTTTCTTAAGGCTGAAAGCAAACTTAACTTTATGAAATGGGGATGGATTGATTTATTTTCAAGCATTCCGATGGTTGGTTTTCTTCGGGTTGGCAGGGCATTTCGAATAATCAGAATCATCCGGCTTTTAAGAGCGATGCGGTCGTTTAAAAACATTACAAGCTACATTTTTAAAAACAGAGCAAAAGGTACTCTGACTGCAGTTTCGATTTTGACAATTCTCCTTGTAATTACCTCTTCCATCTCAATACTTCAGTTCGAAACAGACCCCAATAGTAACATAAAAACAGCAGAGGATGCGCTTTGGTGGTCATATACAACAGTAACAACCGTTGGTTATGGAGACAAGTTTCCCGTAACAACAGAGGGAAGAATAATTGCTGCAGTGTTGATGACTGCTGGTGTTGGATTGTTCGGGACATTCACAGCTTATGTTGCAAGTTTGTTTATTGAGAAAGAGAATTAATTCCCTGCCAGCGCCGGTTTGCAACCGGTGTACAATTCTCCAGAATTGAATTTCTTTTCATCGTTTAAGTTTTTAGGTATTGCCGCTGCAAAAGCATGTTCAACGTTCATCCTTTAATTGCAAAAGTTGTACTGAATTGCTAATCTTCAATAGTAAAGAACCTGTCTCATCCCGGAATCGGGATTCGGGAGGGAACCAAAGGGGAGAACTTATTACGCAGAATTCTGAAATAGTGAATCAGAAAGTTTCGGAGTTTATGTTTGAAATGGCATAAAGCGGAATAACACGAATCTGGTCGTAGGCAGAAAAGTTCTCTAACGAGAGTCTTATACCCCGGGCGGCCTTTTTTTCATCCAGAAACCTGTACATACTTTGCATTTTTCCTGTGCTTCCCGATTTGATTTCAACAGGAATTACCCGGCCTTGTTGTTCTGTTAAATAATCAACCTCCGCTGAACTCCCTCTTTTTTCACGATGCCAGTAAAACAGGGTCTTTTTCTCATACTCATTGGCATACTTCATCATTTCCAAACCTGCAAAAGCTTCAGCAATATTCCCCTTGTTCAACATATCCACATTTTTTGCAATCAGTATATCGGAAAGCCTTAATCCGGAAAGTTGCTGAAATATGCCAACATCGTGCAGGAGCGCTTTGAACTTTTTATAATTGACTCCGGCCCCAAGAGGAACTCCCTCTCCGGATGTATGATAAACCTTATAAACAAGCCCCGCCATTTCAAGCAGGTCAAGCGCTTCCTTTGCCTGTGCAGGGTTCGATAATGGCCCGGCATTGGAATAGATGTATTTACCACCCGACTGTTTTACCACCGACTCCATTACCTCGCGCAACCGCAAAACCGGAGTCCGGCTTTTATACTTCGCAAAATCATCGTTATACGATATGGTGATATCTGACAGTACTTTTTGAACAGAATGAATATCGGCGCTGTTCCCAATGTAAGTTTTTACCGCCTCCGGCATTCCGCCTATCAACAGAAATTTTCTGAGATAATCTTTCAGTTTTTCATGAAATACCGGGTTTACAGGATTAATTTCTGACGCATTCTTTTTTATTTCTATCAGTGCATCCTCGTTGTTGGCCATAAGAAATTCATCGAACGACATGGGATACATATACAACGAACGGATTCGGCCTACGCCCCAGGATGTTAAATCTTCCAATGCAAACTCAAGCAAAGAACCGGCAGCGATTACATGTAAGCCGGGTTTTGCCTCATAAAAAAAACGGAGTGATTGTATCGCTTTCGGACAACTCTGAATTTCGTCAAAAAAAAGCAGTGTTTTGCCATCAATAAACGGAATTCCATAGTAAGCCGACAGGTTGGTGCAAATTCTGACCGGGTCGAGATTTTGTTCAAAAAATTGTTTGACATCGGCATTTTTCTCAAAGTTAACTTCAATAAAATGGGTGAAATCCTTTGCCAGTTCACGCACAATATAGGTTTTCCCAACCTGCCTCGCTCCCCGGAGAAGCAGAACTTTTCTGTTTTCTTCAGATTTCCAGTTTTTTAATGTATTTAAAATAGCCCTTTTCATCGAGTAATATAAAATAATCAAGGCGAAAATACATCCAATTCATTAAAAAATCAAGTCAAGTTGATTGAATTTGCATCAAAAAGTCAGGGCGAGTTCGAGAATCTTGTATAGAATGATTTCAACTTTTTGTATTATCCAATCAATGTACATTTTGCAGCATTAAGAATTAGCGGGGAAATTTGTAGCAACTGTCACAAATCTTTATTCAGCTTTTGTTCCTCTGCCTGACGGCAAGCTGGACTTAATTGCAAAAGTTGTATTGAATTACAAATTCTTAATAGTAATGAGCCCGCTTTTGTCCCGAAATCAGGATTTGGAAGAGTCAATCAAAGTCGGTAAAATTTTAATTTCTTCCGGCAAGTTCAAACGCTTCACGCGATTTTCTGATATCATTCATATTACTGTTTGCCCATGATACCAATTGATGCAAATGCGGCAACAGCGAGCGGCCGCGCTCTGTTAACTCGTACTCCACTTTGGGCGGAATCTGCGGATAAACCGTTCGTTTTACCAAACCATCTGCTTCCAGCGATTTTAAAGTAACTGCCAGCATTTTTTGAGAAATAGTCTGAATGTACCCGAAAATTTCGTTGAAACGCAGCACGTTCGATTCCTCCAGCAGCATCAAAACCAGCACCGACCATTTATCACCCAGCCTGTCAATCACATTTCTAACCGGGCAACTTTCGGCATTTCCATATTTTTTCAAAATATTTTCATCCATAATGTACTGATTAATCGAAAACTAACTTTTTCGTAAGTATTGAACCAAAAAGTTAGTTCTTGTTTTATAAATATCAACTAATTATTTTTGACTTACTAAAAGTAATTAAAAAACAAATGTATATTAAAAAACAATAAGTAATTAATAAAAACAATTAAAAAAGGGAGTTTAAAATGAAAACAGGAATTACAGGAGCAACCGGGCAGTTAGGTCGTCTGGTTATCGGAAAATTAAAAGAAAAAACTGAAGTTGGTTCAATTGTGGCTTTGGTAAGGAACACCGGAAAAGCAAAGGACCTGGGAGTGGAAGCGCGGGAGTTTGATTACGACAAACCGGAGTTGCTTGCCGAATCGTTAAAAGGAATCGAACAGCTTTTGCTGATATCGGGGAGTGATTTGGGGCAACGCGCCCGGCAGCACGCCAACGTGGTGAATGCAGCGAAACTGGCAGGCGTAAAAAAGATTGTATATACCAGTCTTTTACACACGGGAAATACAACGGTAAGCCTGGCGGAAGAGCACCTGCCAACTGAAGAAGCGGTTATTGAATCAGGTATTCCCTACACCATTCTGCGCGATGGCTGGTACACCGAAAACCATACAAATTCAATTTCAGGCGTGCTGGCGGCAGGCGCTGTATTTGGCAGCGCTGCGGGCGGCAAATTCTCGTCGGCAGCGCGGGCTGATTTTGCTGAAGCTGCTATTGTTGTTTTAACCGAGGCCGTACACGATGGCAAAATTTACGAACTTGCCGGTGATGCAGCCTACACACTTGCAGAATATGCTGCTGAAATAGCAAAGCAAACCGGGAAAAACATTATTTATAACAACCTTCCTGCTGCTGAATATGCAAAAGTGCTGGAAAGTTTCGGTCTGCCCGGTTTTATTGCCGAAGCCATTGCCGGATGGGATGTGAGTGCCTCAAAAGGTGATTTATTTGACGACTCGCACACACTTTCGAAACTTATCGGACGGCCAACCACGCCTTTATCAGAAGTTGTTAAAAATGCATTGTCAGCATTTTAATGAAATTGGATTGTTTTTCGATGGAATAATGCGTAAATAAAGCTTCACACAATGTGAAAAAGGGATTCCATCTGTTTAAAAAGATGGGATCCTTTTACTGTTCTAAAACGTGGGAGTGTATCGTAGTAAATATCTTGCAAACTTACCCGCGATTAATTGAACAACGCAATGCAATTGTTCAGTAGCTGGGGTTTTAAAAGGTTCTCTGAAAAGGGAACTTTTTATTTTGTCAAGTTTCTAAAGCCAGCGGCAGCTTAAAAAGTATCAATGAAACAAATCTGCTTATTTTGAAATTTGGGAATGGTCCAAAATATTTATTTCCATCAGATTAAACCTTTTGATTTGATTAGTGTCGAAAGAACATTTAAACCAAAATCTATACGTTATGAAGAAAATCATTTTAGTTTTATCAGCCGTTTTATTGTCGGCAGTAGTTTTTGCGCAAACCGATTTTTCTGGAAATTGGGCATTAAACACATCAAAAAGTAAATTGGGTGAACGCAGTTTTGCTCCAAAATCGGCAGTAATCGTTCAGACAAAAGCTGACATCAGTATCGAAACAAAAAGCGAGTTCCAGGGACAGGAACGGGTGCGTACCAACAAGTACACGCTGGATGGAAAAGAATGTACCAACAAAGGTTTCAGGGATATGGATGTGAAATCTACAGCTGTTTGGTCGGCCGATAAAAAAGTGCTGACAGTTACCTCAAAAATTTCGATGGATAATGGCGACATGACCACGAAAGCAGTTTATAAAATGGATGGTGCCAACCTTGTTATTGAATCGTCATCATCTTCACCAATGGGTGACCGTTCAGAAACGCAGGTTTTTGATAAGAAGTAGTTTTAAAAAATACAGATGCTTGCCTGTTAAGAGGCAGGTTAAAAAGAGATTCCATCTTTCATGTGATAGATGGAATTTTTATTTTTATGAGTTGCTGTATTATTTTGGTTGAACACACCTGAACCCCTTTTCTTCGTTGCGTTTACCGGGGAAATTGCCCAGCCGCCTCGAAATTCGGGTGATGGTTGGTGTGGTATCGAAAGCGCCGCCGCGCAAAACACGTCTGTCGCCGGTTACAGGACCTTTCGGATTTTTTGCGGATGATGTTTTATAATATTCCAAACCGTACCAGTCTTCGCACCATTCCAATACATTGCCAGCCATGTCGAATAAACCGTAACAGTTTGCCGGGAAAGCACGAACTGGCGAAGCTGTTGCAAAACCGTCGTCGTAACCGCTGAAAAAATGAAATCCCGGACTGTTATAATACCCTGATTTTATAAAGGTTTCATCAGCCAGGTTGGCCAAGGGTTGCACGGGCAACGAATCACCCCATACAAAAATCGTTCGTGGTTTTCCTCCGGTTCCCGTGTTGCCGCCACGGGCCGCATATTCCCATTCCGCTTCGTAAGGCAGCCGGCCACTAGCCCAGTTGCAGTATGCTTTTGCATCGTACCAACTTACATTTACAATCGGATTCTCATCCTTCCAGCCATACGAAGGAGTTTCGGGCATTTTGGTTCCGGTCGCATTGCAAAATGTCTTGTATTGGGCGACTGTAACCAGATTTCTGTACATCCAAAATCCGTCAACTTGCACTCGATGCGCAGGTTGTTCGCTTTTTGTAAACTGAATTTCTGCTGTGTCCCAATTGAGTTTCTTCCAAATCTTCTCAATTTCCTCAGGATTGCTCCCCATGATAAATTCACCTCCGGGAATAAAAACCATTTCAGCATTGTCAATTGGATTAATTCGGGTATTCAAACCATGAGCTTTCTGAGCGTTGATGTTCGTACAATGTATGAACGATAACAATGTCAAAAGAAAAGTGAATTGCCGGCTTTTAATGCATTCCATCATTTAAAGTATTACAGCAATAAATTTAGGTAAAAATTATTGTGCTGACGCACACCTCTGTTCACCTGCTGACTTTGGGTCAGCTGGTGAATATTAGCAGGTTGCCAAAATATTGAGCAGGTGACGGAAAGTCACCAGCTCAACTTCAAAAAAAGAATCCATTCGTCACCTGACAAATGGATTCTTTTAACCCGAAACCCGGAACCCGGAACTACTCCTCACTCATCGAATACGGCCAGCTTTCTTTGCCACTTCCGCGGGTTTTATCCGGCTGATTTGCCATGGTAAAACCCAGAGTTCCGCCTTTTAAAAGGTCTTCATGCGTAATGAAATTTTTATCCCACGATTTTCCGTTCAAACTGATTCCGGAAACATAGAAATTCTCTTTTGAGTTGTTGGTTACATCAATTACAAACTGATTTCCGTTTTCGAGCTGCAATGTTATTTTGCTGAAAAGCGGCGTACCAAAAACATATTCTCCGCTGCCGGGGCAAACCGGGTAAAATCCCATCGCACTGAAAACATACCAGGCTGAAGTTTGTCCGTTGTCTTCGTCGCCGCAATACCCGTCGGCCTGCGGAGTGTACAGTTTTGTCAGCACTTCGCGCACGTGTTTTTGTGTTTTCCACGGCTGGCTTGTGTAATTGTACAGGTAAATCATGTGCTGAATGGGCTGGTTGCCGTGCGCGTAATTTCCCATTGCTGAAATCTGCATTTCACGAATCTCGTGGATGGTTCCGCCATAATAGGAATCGTCAAAAATGGGTGGAACCACAAACACCGAATCGAGCATGGCCACAAAACTCTCGTCGCCGCCCATCAGTTGTTTCAGTCCTTCAATATCCTGAAAAACGCTCCAGGTGTAGTGCCAGCTGTTTCCTTCGGTAAACGCGTCGCCCCATTTGTACGGACTGAATGGCGACTGAAAAGTGCCGTCTTCGTTTTTGCCACGCATCAGTTTTGATTCCGGATCGAACACATTCCGGTAGTTTTGCGCCCGTTTTTTAAACAGGTCGATTTCTTCCTGCGGACGTTTCAATTCTTCGGCCAGTTTCCAGATGCAATAATCGGCATAAGCATATTCAAGCGTGCGGGCTGTGTTTTCGTTGATACCCACATTGTAAGGAATGTAACCCAGTTTGTTGTAATAATCGGCGCCAAAACGGCCCACCGATGTTACCTGTTCATTCCAGCTTTCCGTATTTTTCAGCATGGCCTGGTACAAAGTTTCGATATCAAAACCACGGATGCCTTTTAAGTAAGAATCAGCAATAAGAGATGCTGAATTCGAGCCAATCATACAGCCACGGTGACCGGGACTGGCCCACTCGGGCAGCCAGCCGCTTTCTTTGTAAGTATTGGCAAGGCCTTCCATAATCTGGGCGTTCAGCTCGGGGTACATCAGTGTAAAAAACGGGAACACCGCGCGGAAAGTATCCCAGAAACCGTTGTCCGTAAAAAGGTAGCCTGGCAAAACTTCGCCGTTGTATGGACTGTAATGCACCACTTCATTTTTGGCGTTTATCTCGAAAAACTTGCGCGGGAAAAGCAAAACGCGGTATAAACTCGAATAGAACGTGCGCTGCTGTTCGTCGGTTCCGCCTTCGATTTTTATTTTCGAAAGCTCTTTTTCCCAGATGGCTTCACCTTCGGCACAAACTTCATCAAACTTTTTGTCGCCGATTTCGCGGGTAAGATTGAGTTGCGCCTGTTCGGGACTGATAAACGAGGAAGCCACTTTTACATGTACTTTCTCGCCTTTTTTTGTTTTAAACCCGATAACGGCACCCGTGTGAAATCCGGTTGATTCTTTTGCATCACCAAGCTTTTCTTCTTTCCAGGTTTTGGTGATTTCGAAATTCTTGTCGAATTCTGACACAAAATAGTTTTTAAAATTGGCCGGAACGCCGCCGTGGTTGTTCTGGCAGTAGCCAATTATTTTACGCTCTTCAGGAATGATTTTTACAGATGAACCGCCATTGAAAGCATCGAGTAACAGGTACGAACTGTCGCTTTCAGGAAAGGTAAACCTGAAAATAGCTGCCCTTTCAGTGGGTGTTACTTCGGCGGTAACATCATAATCGGCCAGATAAACGCTGTAATAGTGCGGTTTGGCAATTTCAGCCTTGTGCGAAAACCATGAAGCGCGTTCGTCTTCACCAATTTTCAGTTTGCCTGTAACCGGCATAAACGAAAAAGCTGCGTAGTCGTTTATCCACGGACTGGGCTGGTGGGTTTGTTTGATGCCTCGGATTTTTGTGTCGTCGTACATGTAGCCCCAGCCGTTGCCCATTTTGCCGGTTTGTGGTGTCCAGAAATTCATTCCCCACGGACGTGCAATGGCAGGGTAGGTATTTCCGTTCGACAATGAATAATCTGAATCGGTTCCCATCAGCGGGTTGACGAGGTTGGTTAATTTTTCGGTTTGATTCGTCTTTGTTTGTTGTTGTGTTGCGGTTTGACAACCAACGATTAATAAAATAGTAAAAACAATTGCGATAATTTTCATATTCTGTTTTTTTTTTAACCACATAGGCACATAGAACACATAAGGATTTCTATTGTGCCCTATGTGTCTATGTGGTATTTAAGATTTAATAAACCATCGATTTTGGCCGGTCTTCCAAAGAGGCGCCAAATGTTGTATTGGGTTGGTTCCCCATTACAAATTTCAGCGTTCCACCGGCTAAAATATCTTTGTGTGTGATAAACGATTTTGTGTATGGATTGCCGTTCAGTTCAGCCGATTGGATGTACATATTTTCAGCGCTGTTGTTTTCGGCAACAATACTGAAAGTTTTTCCTTCGGGTAAACCAATTTCAGCTTTATCAAAAACCGGGCTTCCAAAAACATAAGCTCCGGCTGCAGGGTTTACCGGGTAAATTCCCATCGAAGATAAAACATACCAGGCCGACATTTGTCCGCAATCTTCGTTGCCACACAAACCGTCGTTTTGGTCGGTGTACATGGTTTTGCAGATTTCGCGCACCAGTGCTGCCGATTTCCATTGCTGGCCTGCAAAAGCGTACATATAAGTTGTATGATGACTCGGTTCATTGCCGTGTGCATATTGTCCAATCAAACCTGAAATATCAGAAGATGCTCCTTCAATTTGTTCTGAAGAAATGGAGAAAAGACTGTCTAACTTGGTTGTAAAAGCTTCTTCACCACCCAGCAATTCAATCAGCCCTTCCGGATTTTGCGGAACCAGCCACAAATATTGCCAGGCGTTTCCTTCGCAATAATCATCGGCATTGTGTTGCGAGGCAATCGGGCTAAAAGGAGAACGCCAGCTTCCGTCGGCCATTTTTCCACGCATAAAGCGGGTTTGCGGGTCAAAGTAATTTTCGTAATATTTTGCCCGTTTCGCAAAATAATCAGCGTCTTCGGTTTTTCCCAGAGCCGTTGCCATGGCTGCAATGCACCAGTCGTCGATGGCATATTCCATGGCGCGGGCTACCGATTCAACCTGCGAATCGGCCGGAATGAAACCCTGCGATTTTACATAGTCAACCCCGCGGAAATCGCTCATGGCCGAGGCTTTCATCGCTTCAAAAGCTTTTTCTGCGTCAAATCCGCGGAATCCTTTGAGGTAGGCATCGGCAATTACGGGAATGGCGTGGTAACCCACCATGCAATTGGTTTCGTTGCCGTGCAGGTGCCACACCGGCAGTTTCCCCTGTTGGTCGTATATAGCCAGCATGGTATTTACAAAGTCGTTGATGCGGTTGGGCTGAACCAGCGTGTAAAGCGGGTGAGCCGCGCGATAAGTATCCCACAGCGAAAAAGTGGTGTAAGTCTGGTAACCTGGATTCTGGTGTACTTGTTTGTCGGCGCCGCGGTAATCACCGTTTGCATCGTTAAACAGCGACGGCGCAATCATGGTGTGATACAGCGCCGTGTAAAAAATTTTCTTGTCCGACAGGTTATTAGTTTCAATTTTTATTTTTCCCAGTTCAGTATTCCATAGGTTTTGGGCGGCAGTTTTTACACCATCGAAATTCCATTCACCCAGTTCCTTGCCGGTTTCAGCCAAAAGGTTGTTTTTTGCCCCTTCGGCACCTGTTGCTGAAATGGCTGTTTTTGCCAGCAATTCGCCATTACTATCAAAGCCAATCAGCACAGTTAAAATGCCTTCTCCGTCGTTTGCATTCAATACTTCAAAACTTTTTATCTCTTTCGAGAATTGGGTATAAAAAAATATTTTCTGGTCTTCGGCCCAGCCTTTTGAAAACCTGTAACCCTGAATGGTGTTTTTGTCAACCTGTTCAACAGAACCATAGGTAACTTTGTCCCAGCCGGTGCCATATTTCAGTTCGACTACGATTTTTGAATCCCCGGTATTATTGTATTTGTAGCGGTGAAAACCCATACGGTTGGTTGCAGTAAGTTCTGCATCAATGTTATAACGGTCGATGTGAAGCGAATAGTAACCGGCCTGAGCAATCTCTTTTTCATGCGAATATTTCGATTTCCAGGGGTAGGGGATGGAATCGGCACCGGGTTTGAAATCATCGGTAACCGGCATAAAAACCACATCGCCCAAATCGCCGATTCCGGTTCCGCTCAAACGTGTGTGGGCAAAACCAATCAGTACAGAATCGGAATAATGATAACCCGAACACCAGTCCCAGCCTTGTGTTTCGTTATTTGGGCCAAGCTGAACCGCACCAAACGGAACGCTGGCACCCACAAAAACGTGGCCGTGGTAACCACTTCCAATCAGAGGGTCAACAAACTGTGTGTAATCGGTTGTTGTGGTTTGATTTTGTTTCTGGCACGAAAACAAAATCAAAGAAAACAGGAGAAAAAAAGGAAAAACAGATTTCATAGTTAAAGGTGATTTTAAAATTAAAATATCAGGAATTTAAAATAATGGCAAATGTGGCTAAAGCCAATTGAAATCGCAAATTCGTTTGCCCGTCAGCTGAAGCAGACGGAAATAGAACTGAAATTATTTTTAGAGTATGATTCTTTTTTGCCGTTCACTTCAGTGAACGGATTTGTGAAATGTAACAGGAAAAAGGGTTTTAACCCCATTCTGATTTTTTTGTCATAATTATTAATCGCCCGATTCATATAAATTATTCAGGCTGAAACTCAATGAAAAGCTTCAGCCTGAAACTACTGATAATAGATTTATCTGGCTATAATTCCCTGATTTTAATATTGCGGAACCAAACCGGGTATCCGTGGTCCTGCAAACCGATGTAACCGTCTTTGGCAATTCCTTCAGTCCAGCCGGGGAACGATTTGAATTTGCTGTTTTGCACCATTGTATCCCATTCAGGAGTCCAGTGAGTATATTTTACCACTTCGGTTCCATTCATAGAAATAGTAGCAACGCCATCTTTAACTTTAATCATGCAGGTGTTCCATTCTCCGGCAGGATTCACGGTTTTCGGGTCGGCAGCAATAATATCATACAGTGAGCCGGCCAGGTGACTGTCAATTT
>DPCJ01000209.1 GCA_003516705.1 Prolixibacteraceae bacterium
AAAATGACCCTGATATTACGATAATCGGTCACATGACCGAAGCTGCTGAAGGAGCAAATCTTGTTACAACTGCCAGTTCAAAAATTCCGCTGGTGGCGCAGGGTTGGGACCACGGGAAATAGAAAATATTTAAAATCCAAGTCCGATATGAATTCCCGCAGCGAAATGAGTTTCTTCCGAATCAATTCCAAAACCTATCATCGGACCGGCATGAATTCCGAATATATCAAATTCAAGAACAGCTTCGGTATGAAAAGCCGGATGAACTTCGGTTTTTCCTTCATGTTTGGCAAATACAACACCNNGCCCCAATTCCCCATTGGTTTTCATGCCCAAACTGCCTGATGTAATGCAGGTGAAAACCGGGGGCAAAAACATTCTCTGATGTAAGATAGGTTGCTGCAGCTCCAATTCCCAGGTGGTTTTTATGCGAATCGTTGTGTTCATGCTCTTCATGATTGTGTTGTGCATTACCTGCGAAAACCAAAAACAGAAGCAAAGTTGAAAGAAGAATTTTTCCGGATAATTTCATGTGAATACAAATTATAAGTGGTGTGAATTCAATACTCAAAAAACAAATGCGATTGTAATTCCAAAGAAATTACAATCGCATTATCGTATAGAATAATTTTCTTTAAATAATTAATCAGGGAAATACCCACGAATGATTCCGCGTTTCGAGTCTTTAATAAAAAGCAGAATTTCGTCTCTTTCAAGCGAGGCTGGCATTTCGGCTTCAATAATTTCAATTGCCTGCGTGGTGTTCAACCCTTTCTGGTAAATGTAACGATAGATATCCTGAACTTCGCGGATTTTTTCGTTCGAAAAATTACGGCGACGCAATCCGATAGAGTTAATTCCGACATACGAAAGTGGTTCGCGACCCGCTTTAATAAAGGGAGGTACATCTTTACGAACCAGGGACCCACCCGAAATCATCACATGCGGTCCGATGTGCACAAACTGATGTACTGCTGACATACCACCAAGAATTGCAAAATCATCGATAATAACTTCGCCGGCTAACTGGGTATTGTTTACAAGAATAATATTGTTTCCAACCACACAGTCGTGTGCAATGTGTACATAAGCCATAATCAGGTTGTTACTTCCAACCACGGTTTTTCCGTTTGCTGAAGTGCCACGGTTTATTGTAACAAATTCGCGGATTGTGTTGTTATCTCCAATTTCAAGGGTTGTATATTCGCCTCTGAATTTAAGATCCTGCGGAACAGCGCCAATTACAGCCCCCGGAAAAATACGGCAGTTTTTTCCGATTCGTGTACCGGGCAAAATGGTAACGCCTGATCCAATTCTTGTACCTTCCCCAATTTCAACATCCTGATCGATGGTGACAAATGGGTCAATAACCACACTTTCAGCTATTTTAGCATCGGGATGTACGTATGCCAATGGTTGTTTCATTCTAAAATTTCTTTATTATTTTCGTTTTGTTTAACTATCTGTGCCATAAAATCGCCTTCCGCAACAATTTTATCACCAACATAAGTGACTCCTTTCATGTGCGCAATCCCCCGGCGGATAGGTGAAACCAAATTTAGTTTAAAAATTAACGTATCACCGGGAACCACTTTTTTTCTGAATTTTACGTTGTCGATACGGATAAAGTAAGTACTGTATTTTCCTTCCAACTGGCTTAATACCAGCAATCCACCGGTTTGTGCCATTGCTTCAATAAGCAAAACTCCCGGCATTACAGGTTCTTCAGGGAAATGTCCCTGGAAAAATGGTTCGTTTGAAGTTACGCTTTTTATCCCAATAATCTGGAGATCGCTTTTATCGATAATTTTATCGACCATCAAAAAAGGATATCGGTGCGGAAGTAGCTGTCTGATTTTATTAATATCGATTACCGGGGGTTTATTCGGATCGTATTCAGGCGCTTTTTCTTCGTTGTCGCGGATGTATTTTTTTAATGCTTTTGCAAAAATGGTATTCGGTCCGTGTCCGGGTTTCGAGGCAATAATCCGGCCTTTTATATGTTTACCGCAAAGCGCCAGGTCGCCAATAACATCAAGCAGTTTATGGCGAGCACATTCGTTATCGTAATGTAAATCGAGGTTATTCAAAATACCCTGCGGTTTTACCTCAACACGTTTGTGGTCGAATAAATCGGCCAATCTGTCAAGTTCTGGCTGGCTCACTTCCTTGTCGATGATTACGATGGCGTTGTTCAGGTCGCCACCTTTTACAAGGTTGTGGTTCAGTAAAAACTCAAGTTCGTGGAGGAAAACAAACGTGCGGCAGTTGGCTATTTCGTTTTTGAAATCTTTTATCGAATTCAAAACTGCATACTGGTTATTCAGTACTTTCGATTTAAACGAAATCAACACATTCAGCCTATAGTCATCGTCGGGCAATGCAACAATTTCAGCTCCCGATTTGGGATCGAAAATTTCGATTTNNTCAAAACATTGTCGAGGTCCATGCCGATTAAGGCTGCCAGTGCATGTTCAATGGTACCGATTCGCGCGCCGTCTTTTTCAAGTAACGTTCCGCGCGAAGTGTCAATTACCAAATCAACACTGGCATCGATAATGGGTTGATTTTCGAGATCGACACGTTTAAATTTAAAACCATGATTTTCGGGAGCCGGCAAAAAATTCATTGTAGTAAAAACACCTGTGTGTAAACCTTTTCCCTGAAGGGTGAATGAATTTGCCAGTGTTTTCTGTTTTACAACCATAAAACTCAGTTCTGTGCTAATTTACAGCAGAATTAATCTGCGATTTTATATCCTTTATCTCTTTTTGCAATTGAGAAACTTCGGTACGAAGTTTCGGGAGGTTTTTATACACAGTAATTGCCCTGATGGCTTCTTTAATTTCCATGGCAGGACTACCCAAAATCACCTGGTTGCTTTCAATCGATTTTATCACGCCTGATTGAGCCCCAATAAATACATTGTCGCCAATTGTAATGTGACCTCCCAATCCGACTTGCCCTCCGAATTTACAGCTTTTACCAACTTTTGTTGACCCGGCTATTCCGGTTAGTGCAGCCATAACTGTGTTTTCGCCAACTTCGCAATTGTGGGCAATTTGAACAAGGTTATCAATTTTGGCTCCTTTTCTGATGATTGTCGATCCCATTGTTCCACAATCGATAGTGGTATTGGCCCCGATTTCAACGTCGTCTTCCAAAACAGCATTTCCAATCTGTGCAATCTTTTTATAAGTTCCATCGTCAAGCGGAGCAAACCCAAATCCATCGGACCCGATAACCACTCCCGAATGTAAAATACAACGGTTGCCAATTAGCGAATCGCTGTAAATCTTTACTCCGGCGTAAATAATGCAATCATCACCAACGGTTACATTATCGCCAATGTAAACCTGTGGATAAATTTTACAGTTATTACCAACTTTTACGTTTTTACCGATGTAAGCAAAAGCGCCTAAATAAATATTTTGACCCACTGTAGCCGACTCATCGATGAAACTGGGTTGTTCAATCCCTGTCTTTACTGTGGCCATGGCTTGTGTATATAAATCGAGTAACGACGCAAAAGCCTGGTAAGCATCATCAACCTTTATAAGCGTTGCGTTAATTTTTTCTTTCGGAACGAAATTTTTATTGACAAGAACAACCGAAGCATTGGTTGTATAAATAAAATTCTCGTATTTCATGTTAGAAAGAAATGCAAGAGTGCCTGGTTTCCCTTCTTCAATTTTTGATACATTGGATACGCTAATATTTTCGTTTCCAATTATTTCGCCATTTAAAAACCTTGCAATTTCGGTGACTTTAAAATCCATTCTTTTTGAATAAGCGGTGCAAATATAACTTTAAACTAATTAATGACCAATTCTTTCGGATAACACAGATAGTACTTCCTTACAGTTTTGGTGAGTGCCATCAGGTTAATGTCTGATGCCTGTTCCATATCTTTTGTAAAACCCGACTTGTCTAAAACAAGAATCTTCTCATTGTGTTTATTGTAAGCCTTGTTTGTTATCTCACCTGTCATAATAAAATAAGATGCAAGTTGCTTGTCTGTAGTTATCTGCGATGAAATGGCGGCATTTGTTTTTTCAACCATTTCAGGTTCAAACGGGGTTGTACTGAGTGTGACTTTAAACAGTTTCCTGTTTATCAGGCTTTGCGAAAGTTTTGATAATACAAGGTCGGGATGGTTTTGCCAGATTTTTAGCGCTATGGAAATATCATTATCATCAAGTGCAGCATACCAGTTTAAAATGTTATCGCCAGCAATTGTTTGGTTTTTTTCAAAGTCGTTTTGAATGATGTTATGATTTAAAAATACCTGCAATGCCGGAGTGGAGTAAATTTTTTCGCCGGCAACCGAAAGTTCGCGGGCACGCCGTAGTACATTAATCAACAGGCTTTCGGCCGATACCACAGTTTTGTGAAGGTACACCTGCCAGTACATGAGCCGTCTCGAAATCAGGAACTTTTCAATCGAATATATTCCCTTTTCGTCAACCACCAGCTTATCTTTCCATACATTCAGCATTTTAATAATTCTGTCAACTCCGATGGTTCCCTCGGCAACCCCGGTAAAAAAACTGTCGCGGTTCAGGTAATCAAGCCTGTCCATATCCAGCTGACCTGATACCAGCTGATGCAAAAACTGTTTTTTGTATTTATTGGTGAAAATCCGAATCGCAAGATCAAGCTTTCCACCAAAATGTTGATTCAGTTCATTCATCATCATCAATGAAATCTGCTCATGCGAAATTTTAACCAGCGTGTTTTCAAGTACATGCGAAAATGGGGCGTGACCGATATCATGGAGCAAAATGGCGGCAGTTACCGCATCTGCCTCTTCATCGGTAATTTCGTGCCCTTTCAGTTTTAAAACCGAAATTGCCTGGCGCATCAGGTGTACTGTTCCCAAAGCATGTTCAAACCTTGAATGATTTGCTCCCGGGAAAACCAGAAATGAAAGCCCAAGTTGCCTGATTCTTCGCAACCGTTGAAAATATGGATGTTCAATTAAATCGAAAATTAGTTCACTCTGGAGATTGATAAAACCCAGAACCGGGTCGTTGATGATTTTCTTCTTATTTATTTGATGTTGAATCACAAAGCATCTTTAACATTATGAATCAAAAGTAGAAACTTTTACCGGAAATCACCCCTGCAGGGTATTTTTTTGATTGGGTTTTACCGGGCGTCGGACAGCAGGTATTGATTAAAATTATTCTGTGTATTTTATTTATTCTTTAAAATCAGCAGGTTATATCAGTAGAGTTATTTGTGTGAATGGGAAAAATTATTATTTTTGCGGTGAATTTTCTAAAACGAGTTTTTAGGGGGCCTCTGGTTCCCTATTTTGTTGGATATAGTTAATGATTGACAGGAATTTAATAGAAAAGCTGGTAAAAGACAGGCTGGAAGAAGATCAGTTTATTGTTGGTATTTCGGTAAGCGAAAGTAACAGGATTGATGTATTTATTGATGGTTACAGTGGACTTAGCATTGACATGTGTGTGGCTGTAAGCAGGCATGTGGAACACAGTCTCGACCGCGAAGATGAGGACTTTTCGTTGCAGGTTTCATCTCCCGGGTTATCCGAAAAATTCAGGGTAAAAGAACAGTATATTAAATATAAAGGAAAGGCAATCGAAATTGTTACTATCGACGGCGCTGAGATGGAAGGAAAATTGCTTGTAGCCGACGACTCAGGAATTGTACTCGAAACTTCGGTAAAGGAAAAACCTGAAGGTGCTAAGAAAAAAATAGTGGTTGTTAAGGAACATCATTTAAAATACGACGAAATAAAAAGTGCGAAGGCGGTTATTTCATTTAAATAAATAGTTGAGGTATGGAAAATATAAACCTGATTGATTCATTTGCTGAGTTTAAAGAATTAAAGAATATCGACAGGGCAACAATGATGAGTGTAATTGAAGACGTGTTTCGCAGTGTGCTGATACGGCAGTTCGGAACCGACGAAAATTATGACGTAATCATTAATATCGACAAAGGCGACTTTGAAATATGGCGCAACAGGGTGGTGGTTGAAGATGGTGAACTGGAAGACCCGAATACCCAGATTACATTATCCGATGCACAAAAGATTGATACCGATTATGAAGTGGGTGAAGATGTTACCGATGAGGTAAAGCTTATCGATTTTGGGCGCAGGGCAATTCTGAATCTTCGACAGAATCTGGCGAGCAAAATTCTTGAACTCGAAAAAGACCATATCTACGGCAAATACAAAAATAAGATTGGAGAAATTGTTACAGGCGAAGTTTACCAGGTTTGGAAAAAGGAAATTCTGATACTCGATGATGAAGGAAATGAATTGATTTTGCCCAAATCGGAACAAATACCAAGCGACTATTTCAGGAAAGGCGACAATGTGCGCGCCATTGTTTATAAGGTAGAACTCAGGAACAACAACCCGCTGATCATTCTTTCACGCACTGCATCCGCTTTCCTCGAAAGACTTTTTGAACTCGAAATCCCCGAGATTTTTGACGGACTTATAACAATTAAGAAAATTGTTCGTGTACCCGGTGAACGCGCAAAAGTGGCAGTTGAATCATACGATGAACGAATTGACCCGGTTGGTGCCTGTGTTGGGATGAAGGGATCGCGTATTCATGGCATTGTTCGCGAGTTGCGCAATGAAAATATCGATGTTATCAATTATTCGCCCAACACACAATTATTTATTAAAAGGGCGCTGAACCCGGCCAAAATTATTTCAATAAAAATAGTTGAAGACCACAAACGCGCTGAAGTTTACCTTCGCCCCGAAGAAGTTTCGCTGGCCATTGGTAAAGGCGGACTAAACATCAGGCTTGCAAGCCAGCTGACCGGTTACGAAATTGATGTGTACCGCGAAATGGAAGAAGACGATGAGGATGTGAACCTCGATGAATTCAGCGACGAAATAGAAGGATGGGTAATTGATGCATTTAAAGCAATAGGCTGCGATTCAGCCAAAAATGTATTAAGCATTTCACGTGCTGAACTCATTAAACGTACTGACCTTGAAGAAGAAACAATCG
>DPCJ01000096.1:0-19017 GCA_003516705.1 Prolixibacteraceae bacterium
CTCAGGGTGACGGTCAGACTGAGTGGCAACCCAATTTTTATTGGGCACAATGTGAGAATGACAGAAAGCCGCATCAACGCTGTCATTTCGACGAGTGCGCGAGGAGAATTGAAAATCAGCAGAGCTAAATCTCTTCCAACAAGCAGACCTCTCCTATCGTCGAGGTGACAGCAAAAAAATCTGTCATTAACAGCGTAGTCGAAGTCTTTTAAAACAAAAATTAAATATTGGATTATAAAGAACTAATTCCTTTTGCAACTCACCACCAGTGGCAAATGCTTACCACCAAAAGGTTCCTGTTTGAAATTTGAAAGAAGCTCAATTTCTGTAAATCCGGCATTTTGTAACAATTCGGTGAGTTGGCGGCTTCGAAGTGCCAGAAGCGGGGTTTCGTTTTTTATGGTTTTGTTTTCTGATTTTATCAGCAATTCGGTTTGAAACTGAATCACAGAACCACTTTCCGGAAACATGTATTTCCTTGTAAACCTGATATTTTCGGTGTCGATTACCGGAAGTTCATTAACGGGTTCATCCAGGATATAATCGTAATTGAGGATTTGCAGTAAAAATTGTCCGCCGGGTTTAACAACAGCAAAAACGCCGTCCAGCATCTGTTGCACCAGATTAGTCGATTGCAAATGCACCAGCGTATTTCCAAAACATAAAACCAAATCAAATTTTCCGGGTTGAAAATCGGTTTTCAGCTCAAGCATGTTTCCCTTAAGAAATTTTGGAGTGGGTGACGCGACCAGACTATTCGGGTTCGATTCGAGTTTTGAAAAATCAGCGGTTTGTACAAAGTTGCACCCTCTTTTTGCCTGCTCCAGCAAATCTTCATTCAAATCGATTCCGGTTACAATAGCTCCGTTCTGCGCCAGTTGAATCGCCAGTTCACCCGTGGCACAACCAATATCCAGCAACTGTATTCCGTTCAACTTCCCTGCCCTGCTTTTTACAAATTGCAGTTGCGTCGGCTGAAACGGAAATATTTCAGCGTAATATTTTGAGATGGAGGAGTAAAATTCGCTTTGGCTGTCTTTCATGATACTGGATAATGATAATGGATAATGGATAATGGATATTAGATTCTGGATACTGGATTTCTTCAATTACTCAATCACAATTTTCCCCATTCACTCAATCACACATTCACTCATATACTAATTTACGTATTCTTCTCAATCCTAATCCTCGCATCAACCGCCAGAATCTGGTTTTCATCACCCAGTAACGGATTGATATCCATTTCTTTAATCTCAGTGGCAAACCTGAGTAAACTTGATAAACGCACAATGATTTCGGTGAATTTTGGCAGATTAACACCAGGTTGCTTTCTGAATCCTTTCAGAATTTTATACGATTTCAGGCTTTCAATCATGGCCGTTGCTCCATCAAACGAAAGCGGTGCCAAACCGGAAGCTACATCTTTCAGCACTTCAACATAAATGCCGCCCATGCCGCAAAGCACAATATGCCCGAATTTATCTTCGTATTTGGCACCCAGGAAAAGTTCCATCCCCGAAGCCATTTGGGCAATCAACACACCTTCTGCCCCATCAATTCCAAACAAATGGTGAAACTCTTTTCTTACCTGTGCAACATTTCTTACATTCAGAATCACTCCACCAACCTCGGTTTTATGGAGTGGCCCAACCACTTTCATCACCACCGGGAAACCAATATTCATAGCTGCCAGCACAGCTTCTGTTTCCGACTTCGCCACGATTTCCTTTACCCTCGGAATTCCCGCAGCATCGAGCAACCGGTGCACCGTTTCTGGCGACTGGTAACCATCGGGCGAGCTTTCCACAATTTTCCTGATTTCATCAATATTGACTCCTTCCATAAAAATCTTGTTTACCGAAGGCGGCGGAGTACTCATTACTTTTGTAAGCGCTCTACCCAGCAAAACCTCGTCAGGGAAATTTACATTTCCCTGCGAAAGAAAAACCGCTACATCTTCTTTTACATTAATCAGCGAAGGCAAAATCGGGAAAATCGGTTTTTTGCAGGTTTTCATCTTTTCACTCAGCAGGGCATAAACATCGCCAATTGGGAACAAACCGGGACTTCCATAGATTACAGCCATTCCGTCGAAATCAAAATCGTTTTCACAGGCATCAATAATTTCGCCCAATTGAGCCGCAGTTCCGGTAGCCAGAAAATCGATGGGATTCTCGACTGACGAACCTGCAAACAATTTCTCTTTTAACGCCAATTTTGCAGGTGAATCTTCAATCAGCGGAATTTTCAGGCCACCACTTTCGAGTGCATCGGTGAGCATCACACCCGGTCCTCCGGCATGCGTGATAATCGCCAGTTTTTGCCCTGTGAGATTTTTGCCCGACAAAACACAGGCAACCGTTGTAAGTTCTTCACGACCATAACAACGCACAATTCCGGCTTTGCGGAAAAGCGCGTCAACCGCGGCATCGGAACTGGTGAGCGCCCCTGTGTGCGACGAGGCAGCACGACTGCCGGCCTGCGAACTTCCGGCTTTAATGGCGGCTATTTTGCATCCTTTTTTAATCAACGAAGTCGCATGAATCAACAGTTTATCGGGATTGGCAATATTTTCAATGTAAAGTAATTTCACCTTCGGACTGATACCATCGACATAATTTTCGTCGAGATAAGCGAGCAAATCTTCCACTCCGGTCTGAGCGCTGTTACCCACTGAAAAAACATTTGCAAACCGCAGACCTTTCGGAATACCTGATTCGATAATAAAAACCGCAGTTGCCCCCGAACCCGAAATAAAATCGCAGCCATCGGGCGTGAGTTTTGGAATGGGCGTGGTAAATACGCTGGTATGCGTGGGCGTCATCACTCCAATACAATTGGGTCCAATCAAACAGGCATCGTGGTTGTTAACCACTTCAACAATCTCTTTTTCAAGCTTTCTCCCTGCCTCACTGGTTTCGCCAAAACCTGCCGAAATAATGATAAATGCTTTTGTATCATTCTGTTCGGCCAATATTTTTATTGCCGGTAAACAGTGTTGGGCTGCAACGGCAAGCACAGCCAAATCAACCGACGGCAATTCATCCACCGATGAAAAAGTCGGAACACCCTGAACTGAGTTTTCATTCGGGTTGACTGCATAAATATCGCCTGCAAAACAGTTGTCAATCAGGTTTCTGACAATCTTTCCACCGGGTTTCGAAATATTGTTCGACGCCCCGATTACAGCAATACTCTCAGGATGAAACAGCTTCTCATTAATCATCGGCCAGATTTTAATGTGGCTAAAATTAACCTTTTTTACAGCAACCATTGCTGACATATTTCAATTTAGCGTAGTTTTAAACCCGGTAATAAAACAAGCATGGCCGAAGTAAAAGCACAAAAAATCGTGGTGTTCCTGCAATTAAACGAATTCGATAAAAATCTGATTTTGAATGGAATACGCATTGCGACTATCTTCAAAAAAGAGCTTTGTTTGTTTTACCAACTGAAAAAAAGCGAAGCCGATGAAAAAGAGAAAATAAAAGCTTTGCTTGCTGCATATGTAAATCCGGTTAAAAACGAAATCCCTGAGTTACCGGTTTCAACTTTAATTTTGCACGACAAACTGCATGAATTGCCTGATAAATTAGCCGATGATTATGAAGCCATTCTTTTGTTGGCCGGAGCTCTTCAGTTCCCGAAATATGCAAAAGCACTGGCAGAAAGTCCTGTGCCCTTTCTTTTTGTAAACGAAAGCATTGGAAATATCTCAACTTTCAAAAAACTTGTTTTGCCCGTCGATTTACGAAAAGAGAACAGTGACAGCGCCTTATGGTCCTCCTATTTTGGAAGATTTAACGGTTCGGGGGTTGTGGTAGTTGCTGCCAGTGATAAAAACAAGGATGAGCAGAAACAGGTAATGCTTAATGTTGCACTGGCAAAGAAACTGTTCGGAAAATTCAAAATCGAACATAAAATTTTCAAAGGAGCGCATTCGAGTTTACGAAATACGTTTGAAGGGTTTGAACTTGCAATTTCATCGGGCAGCGATTTGCTTGTAATACTCGGAAGTTCTACAATTACACCGCTTGATTGGCTAATTGGCCTGCCCGAACAAAAAATTATAAAACGCGCCGGGAACCTACCGGTTTTGGTGGTGAACCCGCAAAGGGATAATTACATTTTATGCGATTAGAAAAACCCCATCCTGAATTTCGCCAAAGTGTGAAGGGAAAGGAAAATCAATGCATAAGCAGAACTTAAAATTTTCACAAGATTTGTTACTTTCGCGGCCAAATCTGATATTGATGAAAAAACTGCTCGTTATAGTCTTTGGTTTTTCGGCATTGTGGGCCACTTCACAAAATTTTGAATACAAAGTTCTTTTTGAAGGCATTGGTGACAACCGTGAATTTTTTAACGACTACGGATATCCACAAACCATACTGGGCACACGAACTGCATTTGAGGGCGGCGTTTCATCCGATAATCACAAAATAAGACTGGGTTTCAGTTACCTGTATGAATTTGGCAGTGAGCCTGATGCACAAAAAATAAAACCAACCATTTACTATCAGTTTGAAAATCAGAATATCGACTTTTTAATTGGTTCATTTTCGCGACGCGATAAAATTGATTTTCCACTGGCTATGCTTACCGACACATTATTATATTACCGCCCCAATATTGAAGGAATGTATGGCAAATACAAGTGGGAATGGGGTTGGCAAAGTGGGTTTATCGATTGGGTAAGTCGTCAGACAGAAATTAACAGTGAAATTTTTACAGCCGGTTCGACAGGTGAAATATTTGTAAAAAACTTATTTCTGCAAAACTACATTTTAATGACTCACGATGCGATACCCAGCATCCGTACCCCGAATGTACATATTGAAGATTATCTGGGATTTGCGTTACAGGCAGGAATCAGAACCAATGAAAATTCAGCATTTGACGGGTACATAAAAGCAGGTGTTTTAGGTTCATCATTCCGGCAGCGGAGCGTTACCGATGGTTATGAGAATGCAGCCAGTTTTTTTGCCGAAGCAAAAGGAAAATACAAAAAATTTGGCGTTAAATCGGTGCTCAGTTCAGGCGGAAGTCATAAGTTCGCTTATGGCGACAGGTTTTACCGTGCTAAAAATTACTGGCGAACCGATGCAATCTGGTATTTTATTAATCACGAAAAAGTAAAAGGTACATTCAATCTCTCTTTTCATATCATCGACTGGAACGATTTAGACATGCAGCAGCAATTGTCGGTGATTTATATTTTTGGGAAATAAAAAATATTTACGATTTAGCTATTTACGATTTACCATTTTTAGCCATTAACTCACTCACTCCACAATTTCCATTTCATCCAGCAGATACCCGGCGCCGGCATATTTGTCGATAATGAAAAGTACAAAACGCATGTCGAGCGAAATGTTGCGGCAAACTTCGGGATCGAACATGATGTCGCTCATGGTACCTTCCCAAACCCTGTCGAAATTAATCCCAATCAATTCTCCGTTACCGTTAACGACAGGGCTTCCTGAGTTTCCGCCGGTAGTGTGATTCGACGCCACAAAACAAACCGGCACACTGCCATCCAACTCATACCTGCCAAAATCTTTCTTTTCGTAAAGCTCTTTTAAACGGTCAGGTACATCGTAATCGTAAATCGCCGGGTTGTCTTTTTCCATGATTCCTTTAAGGGTTGTAAAGTGCTTGTAATAAACCCCGTCAACAGGCTGGTAACCCTCTACTTTGCCATACGAAACACGCAAAGTCATGTTTGCATCGGCATACAAAGCCTGGTCTTTTTTCATTTCCATAATACCCGCCATATAAATTTTCATGTTGGCTGTAATAGCGGCATTTGTGGTTGTCACCACCGGCGCAATTTCTGTGTCGTATTTAAATTTCAGGCGATTGTACCAGCTGAAAAGCGGGTCTTTCCGCAATTTTAACACCCATTTATCTCCGTCGTTACCAAGCATTTTTTTCCAATACAGCGAATCCGTTAAAGGCGATTTCCTGTAAATCTTACTCACAAGTTCAGCCTCATCGTACTTTTTGGTTTCGTTTACCATGCCAGTTGGCAAAAACCGCGCATCAACCTCATTCATTAAAATGGGCAAAAGCGCTACAAAAAGCTTTTCGTCAGTAGGCTGATTGAAATTTTTGTAAAAACCGGGAAGCATTCGTTTAATCGAATTTCTGGCCGTTTCAGCTTTTTCTGATTGTTTATTTTCAATGGCATTCAACAGATTGTTTGCCATTCCGGCCAGCGCAAACAATTCAGTTCCGCTGTTAACAGTCTCATTATAAATATCTGCTGCTTTAATGTAAGGTTTGTACGTTGCATAAAGTGTATCGAAATTGGCAAAAACAGTTTTGTATTCAGTTTCCCAAACTCCGTTTTTTACAGCCCAATCTTTAAACTCCTTTTCAAAATCCTGTTTCTTTTGAATTGCATTCATTCGTTGCAGCCCTTTGATTTCGCCCTGCCATTTTTTCCATGCATTACTGATGCCCTGATATTTCGATGTGTATTGAATTCGCACTTTGCTGTCGTTTTCCATATCAGCACCAATAATTTCGAGTTTTTTATCGCGGATTCTAATCCTGTCAGGGTCGCGCTGAAGCTGAATAATACTGACCTCGTGCGAAGGGATGTATTGCATTGTGCTTCCAGGATTTCCAAAAACCATTGTAAAATCGCCCTCTTTGACACCTTTGATGGAAATAGGAAAGAACTTTTTAGGTTTCAACGGAACGTTTTCGGGCGAATAATCAGCCGGCTCGTTGTCTTTGCCTGCATAAACCCTGAAGATGGTAAAATCGCCTGTGTGACGCGGCCAGACCCAGTTGTCTGTATCGCCGCCAAACTTACCGATTGCCGACGGCGGAGCGCCTACCAAACGCACATCACGATACACTTTGTGTACATACATAAAATATTGATTTCCATAGAAGAGTGGCTTTACCTGCACACTGAATTTCCCCTCTTTTTCAGCTTCCTTTCTGATTGCAGCGATGTTATCCTCAACTTTTTTAGCGGCTTCCTCAGGCGAAAGGCCAGCAGTTCCGTTGAGCACTTTTTCAGTCACATCTTCCATATATTCCAGAAAACTTACTGTCAGCCCCGGGTTTGACAACTCTTCTCCCCTGTTCATTGCCCAGAAACCGTTGGTGAGATAATCGTGTTCCACCGAGCTGTGCCGTTGAACCTGCCCCAATCCGCAATGATGATTTGTAATCAGCAGGCCGTCGCCCGAAATAAGTTCACCCGTGCAGCCGCCACCAAAAATCACAACAGCATCTTTCATGCTTCCGTTATTCACATCATAAATATCTTTTGCTGTGAGTTTAAAACCCATTTGCTGCATTTCGGCAAAGTTGTATTTTTCAAGGAAAATAGGAATCCACATTCCTTCTTTTGCCAACAAATTCACATTGAAAACAAAAAACAAAGTGGCTAAAAAGGTTATTCTTTTTATCATGATTGATTTTTTTTTTATCCAAAAAACTAAAAAAAGCAAAGAGAAACAAATTTGAGCAACTGTAAAATGACGATTGTTCTCTATAAATAATGAGAAAGAAAAAATGTCATATTTCTATCTCTTCACTCACCCCGGGTTTTCCCGATTTACATCTGGAAAACTTTTCCCCTCTCTCACAGAGAGAGGGGAAAAGGAATTAAAATACGGCAATAAATATTTCTCGTTAATTAATTTTAGTAAGTGTAAGAAACAAATGCCACCCTTTTTGAATCGGGGCTCCACGACGGAACATTAATGGTTCCCTGCCCGCCATATAAAAATGCAGCCACTTTAATTTCTTTCCCATCGACAGGCATTGTGCGCAACATCACCCGCTGGTTGTGCGGATGCGATGTAGCCGGAACTTCGGGCGGATATGAAATCATGATAAACTGTTTTCCGTCTGGCGACGGGTGGGCAAACCAGTTCTGAAAATTATCAAAAGTCACCTGTTCCTGCTCCGAACCATCGGGTTTCATGCGCCAAATCTGCATCATTCCGGTGCGGGTGGAATTAAAATAAATGTATTTCCCATCGGGTGAATATTCCGGTCCGTCGTCAAGGCCTTCGGCGGTTGTCAACTGAATTTCTGTTCCTCCCTCAGCCGGGATTTTGTAAACATCATAAACACCGTTTCGTTCGGCACAGTAACTCAGCCATTTTCCATCGGGCGACCAGCCATGCCAGTACGACGGACCTTTTGGTGTGATTTGGCTGGGTGTGCCACCTTTTACCGGAACAGTGTAAACTGCCGAAACATTTTTGCCGTCGATTTCTGTGCCGCTGCTGATGGCCAACATTTTGCCATCGAACGAAATACCGTGGTCGTTGTTATTGGCAACCACTTCACCCGTGTTAATCAATTCCGGAACCCTCTTTTTCAGATCGAATTTATACAGTTTTCCACCCGAATTATAAATCAGGTATTTTCCGTCGCGCGACCAGTTGGGCGCTTCAATATGCGCGTCGGTTTCGTAAATAACTTCGCGCATTCCGGTTTCCACATCCAGAATTTCGAGGCGACTCGGTGATTGTTTCTGATAACCATCAACGCCTTCAGCAGCAGGTTTTTCAATTCTCACATTCCAGAATTCAGCTTTTTCAAGCACATCAACATTGTGCGAACCAACAAACATTCCCGCCAAAACTGAGTTCCCCATTTCAAGTTCCACACGCGCAATTTCGGTAAGCGGCTGCCCGTTTTTTGAAATCCGGAAAATAATAGTTTTCCCTTTTCTTTCGAGTTGAACAAAATCAGGAATATCCTTCTTTTCCGCGGCTTTTTCAAGTGTGTTATCGCCTGTTTTTTCACGGTATTGCAGCGAAGTCAAACCATCGCCATGAACGGCGGCATCGGCATAAACCGCGTTTTCAGCATTTGATTCACGAATCATCAATCCCATTTTACGATGCGGGTCAACCCCGGCTCCAATCAATTTCAGATTGGTGGATATAATAAAATCGCCTTCAACAGGTTGCGACACAAAATAGAATTCGTCGCGCGCAAACCAGAGGTTGTAACCTGCTCCGGTAACTGTAAATTTTTGCAATTTTTCATCGAACTGAAAACTGCCTTTCAGTTTCGGATTACCAATATCCTGACCGGAATATGGTTTAAACATGGATTGTGCCTGCATCATTTGAATTGAAATCAAAGTAATGAATACGAGATTTAATAGTTTCTTCATTGGTTCAGATTTATAAAATTGTAGCGAAAGTAGTGAAAATTTGGGTGGCGCGGTTTCCAAACTGCGCAATTATTTCGCCGGTTCGGAAACCGCCGCACGCAAAATCAAAGTGTGTTCCGCAGTATTAAACGGGTTGGCAGAACTTCTGCGAGCGGTTGCCGGGTTTTTACAAATTCTGCGGCTAGCGCACCCATTTTTCTGAAATCAGTGGAGATTACTGTAATTCCTCCATCCACAATTTCTTTCATAGGAGTGTCGTTGTATGAAACAACCCCGATTTCGCTCCCCAGGCTGAGTCCTTTTAATGAGGCCGCTTTTATAATTTCAACCAAATCACTGTCCTTTATTGCAAAGTAGGCCTGACCCGGTTTCATTTCATCTGTCGAAAATTTTTCGACAACCCTGTACTTCATCTTGTGCGTTTTACAGAACCTTCTGAAAGCAGCAATAGTATCGGCAGGATGCGGGGTTTTGGCAGGTGAGTAAATCAAAATAAATTCGTTGTAACGTTGCACTGCAGACCAACCTTCGGTTAAACAATCTTCCACAGCTTTATCAAAATCCTGTAAAAGATAATTGTCAGTTTTTCCTGGTTTACCCATGTCAAGCAGCAATAATTTTTTGGGGTCGATTTTCTTTAGAGCCGGGTCGATACCTTTGTTATCGATATTCATTACCAAATACATGCTATACCTGCCCTGACTGTTCTGAATAAGCTGTTTGAAATTCGCCTGATTGTAGTGATGAAACCACAAATCGACTGAATACGAAGCAGGCAGGTTATCGCGAAAAGCATTGTACAACTGCTCCTTAAAAGCGCTGAAATCGTCAAGTAACATAAATACACGCGGGGTATCGGAGGCTACAAAATAGCCTTTTTGCGGGGCCGACTCAATGATTCCCTGCTTTTTCAGCAGGTTGTAAGCTTTAAAAATCGTGTCGCGTGAAAAACCCGATTCGCTGCTTAACTGGTTTACCGAAGGCAAAATGTCACCGGTTTTCAGTTTTCCTGAACTGACTGCCTCCGATATTGAGTTGACAAGTTGTTGCAACTTGGTCTGGCCGCGTGTTGAATCAATATTTAAACGAAAATCAGACATTAAAAAGATGTTCTATTTTGCGCCATGCTTTAGCTTGGCGATTAATGTGACAAATTAAATCGGCTTCAGCCTTTAATTCAGTTTGTTAAAGGCTAAAGCCTTTTATCTCTATTATTTTATTATCACCAGGCTAAAGCCGCGGTGTAAAAGCACTTAAAACACTGCTTTAATTTCTTCAATCGAAATACCTAAAACCTGCTGACAAACAGCATTGAGTTCTTCTTCAGTACCTTCGAAATGAAAAGTGCTTTGTTTATAAGTTGCTTTTTCGCCAGGTTTCAGGGCCAGTGCCGGCGACGAACTTTCAAGTTCGTAAAATGGCCCCATTTGGCTTCCATCGGCCACCGGTCCATCGTTGTAGGCATTTACTGCATCGCCTTTAAACGGAAATTGCTGTAGCTCCCAGGCAGAGTTCACATAATCAGTAACTCCTTCAAAAACCTGACATTTTACGATGGTTAGCATTTTATTGGCAGCATCGTAACTACCTATCACCGGCATTACCCGTTGTGGCGGAATCCCGATTTTCCCGCGTTGTTTTCCATCGCCTTTCAGAAATGCAAAACCATCTTTTACCACCAACCTGTCTGCCGGAATTTTACCAAAATAGTCGTCTTTCACAATATAATCCGAAACAGCCTCTTTTTTATAGGGGATTACCAGCGTCACTTTATCCGAAGGAATGAACATCCCCAGCAACCAGATAGAAAGCAAACCTGTTTCTTTTTTCCAGGCTTCAGCTCCCGTGTTTGTCAGGCTGTTTTCAGTTTGATAACCGATACTTTTAACTCCTTCCGGCACAACAAGACTGAGTTCCGATTTTATCTGGTAGTTGTTAAAAAGACTGATTTTCCGGTTAACATTAAAATCAAAGGTAAAATTGCTGTAGTTACTGATTTTCACCTTTCTGGCAAATTCAGCCACGGTGTCGGTTGCGTTAACGAGGTTAAAAGTATCGGTGTCGATACAAGCTGGCGTCTGCCAGTTTTCAAATTCAAATTTTGCCCCCGGTTTAAAATAAATGGAGAATTGTCCGCCTTCCGGGCCGAGCCAGAAACGTTCCTCACCACCCACTGCATTGATGTGCTGCTTTTTTTCTCCGGAAGCAATCAAATCGTGGTTTATCCAGCCATAACTTTTGCCTGTGTCGCCTTTGGCAGTGCTTGTCATCACACGTCCCTGGTATTCAGGCGAAATCAGCAACCGAGCATCGCCTCGTTTGAGTTCAAGCGGCTTTTTATGTTTTTGGAGCAATTGTAAGTCATATCCGTAAGTTCCTTTTTCGTAGGTTTTCATTGTTTCTTTTTGTTTTGAATTTTGGGTTGAAGTGCAGGAAATAATCAGGCTGAACAAAATCAAACCTGAAAAATAAAGGTTGAAATGTTTTCTCATAAAATCAGGTTTTTAAATCAAAAATGTACCAAAGTACTTGTTATATGTCATTTCGAACGAAGAGAAAAATCTATTCCTTTAAACAGATTTCTCCTCGTTCCTCGTCGAAATGACAATAAAGAATTATCTGTAAACCGGGCCAAAGTTGGCGCAGGCGCGGTAATCAGCTCCTTCTTTATCTTCGCCAAAAGCATTCCATGCACTCGGACGGAAGATTTTTTCTTCGTCAACATTGTGCATGCAAACCGGAATCCGCAGCAAAGAAGCCAGGGTAATCAGGTCGGCACCAATATGACCAAAACTGATGGCTCCGTGGTTGGCGCCCCAGTTGGCCATTACCGAATACACATCTTTGAATGCGCCTTTTCCGGTGGTACGCGGGACAAACCAGGTTGTTGGCCACGACGGGTTGGTGCGGCGGTCGAGTATATTGTGAACCGCATCTTCCAGTTCAATGGTGTAACCTTCAGCAATTTGCAACACCGGGCCCAGACCTTTTACAAGATTTACACGCGACATGGTTACCGGCATTTGTCCGGCTGTGCGGAAAAGACTGGAGTAGCCGCCACCACGGAAATAACCTTTGTCACCCGGGCACCACTGCGTATTATCCAGGCAACGCTGTGCTTCCTCTTCAGTGATTTCCCAGAAAGGTTTCATCGCAGGGTTGCCATCTTTATCGTGTTGTTGAGCTGTGGCATCCAAAGTAGTCGGTCCTGAGTTAATCAGGTGAATAAAACCATCTTTTGCAAGACCGTCGAGTTCAACACCGGTAACCCTTTTCACTGCTTCAGGACTCCAATAGGTGCGTACATCCGAGAAAATCTGTGCGGTATTGGTGAGCAGATGGCCAAAAAGCATTGGAACTGCATTCAGACTGTCGTTTTCGGTGGCAAAAACAAATGCTTCGCGGATTCCGTTCCAGTCGAACGATGAGCAAAGCATGGCTTCTGCAAAGTCACCATTCGGATAATAATCCGTCCACTGGCGTTGTCCCTGGAATCCGCCTGCAATCGCATTGCGGCCATGAGATTCTTCACCAAACCCGGCTTCTTTCAGTTTCGGATTGCCAATCATCAGGTCACGAAAAATCAAAGTCATTTTCACTACAATTTCCCATTCCCAGTCTTTGCGTTCGCGGCTGCTTTGTGCTTCAGGACTGTTAAAATCGGGTCCTTCCTTGCAGTTTTCTTTTGTCCATGCCAGTGCTTTTTCATATTCTGCCTTGTCGTAAATTCCTTCGTCAATCCGGCGTTTTACTTCGGTCATGTCCACAAATTCGGTGCGCATTCCTAAATAATCCTGGAAAAAATCGGGATTCACCATCGAACCGGCAATTCCCATCGATGTGTACCCCAGCGACAGGTACGATTTGCCTTTCATTTGTGCCACTGCCAAGGCTGCTTTTACAAAACGAAGGATTTTTTCCTGCACATCTGCCGGAATATTCTGGTCGCCGGCATCCTGCACATCGCGGCCATAAATTCCAAAAGCGGGCAGTCCTTTTTGGGTGTAGCCTGCCAGCGCTGCCGCAAGATAAACTGCTCCCGGACGTTCGGTTCCGTTAAAACCCCAGACAGCTTTTGGCATCAGCGGGTGCGAATCCATTACTTCGGTTCCGTAACACCACGCAGGGGTAACTGTGAGCGAAACCCCCACCCCTTCGCGTTCAAATTTGTCGGCACACAGGGCTGCCTCTGCCACGCCGCCAATGGTTGTGTCGGCAATTACGCACTCAATTTTTTCACCACCGGGGAAACGAAGATTTTCTTCGATGAGTTTGGCAGCAGCTTTTGCCATATTCATGGTTTGTACTTCGAGTGACTCACGCACTCCTCTTTCGCGCCCGTCAATTACCGGGCGAATGCCGACTTTCGGAAGCCGGCCAATTAATCTGTTTGCCATCTTTTTATTATTAGTATTGAGATTTTTAGATATTAGTATTGAGTACAAAAAGTTCAGAGTTTCCGGTTCCGGGTTCAGAGTTCCGGGTACGAAAACAGAACTGTTTATCATTTAACAATTTTACCATTTTTTCTAATTATAGCATTTTCGCATTCACAAATTCACGCATCAAACTGTGCTGAACTGTGCTGCAATTTACAAACTTTTTTAAGTCGGACAAAAATCAGCAACCCAAATTTCATAACAATTTCAATAAGTAAACCTAACATCTGAAATTTGCAAAATATCAATTTTTAATCCGTTGGTTTTAATATAAATATGACATAAAAAAAAATTAAGCAACATGAAATTATTCGATCAAATAACTATTTTTAAACAACTAAAAAACCAGAACCATGTATCGCTATGTATTCTTTTTCCTGTTGTTTCTCCCCTTTTCGCTTCGTGCTCAAAATACCCTGTATTTTATGGACCACCTGCCGCAAAGCATGATTTATAATCCGGCGTTTTTTCCTGATGTCGATTCATACCTGGGGATGCCGGCACTAAGCGGAGTTTCAGCCCAGGTATATAATTCAGCTTTCAATTTCAATGAACTGACAGATTTTGGAGACAATATTTCAAACCAGGGTTTTGATGCCGATAAATATTTAAAATCACTAGGAGACGAAAACCGGCTTTTGGCAGAGGCAAGAATCAGTTTAATTTCTATGGGATTCAGAATCAGTGATAAAAGTTTTCTTTCTTTTTCGGTGGATGGGAATAGTTATATCGTGAACAACTCGCCCACCGATATTATGTATCTTTTCACAGATTTGGATGAAATCCCGCGAGATAATTTCCCTGTGGAAATAAACAACATCAGCATGATTACGGCTAATTACATGAGTATTGGAGCAACCTATTCGTATAAAGTAACCGAAAATCTTACGCTTGGAATCAGCCCGAAAATTAATTTCAACAACTTTGCCATGGAAACCAATAACCTGACTTACACAGTAGAACCTGATATTTCTGATGGAGAAGACGATTATAAGCAGTCGGTTTCGGGTAAATTTTTACTTGGAATGTTTACCGAGATGGACCCTGAATTTGTAGATCAGGGTGATGTTGACCTGGATGAAGGATTTAGCATATTTCCGGAAGGATGGGAAGAAGAAACCGGATTTGGCAATTTATTTACAAACAAAAGTCTGTCACTCGATCTTGGGGCAACTTACAAATATGAAAACTGGATGTTTTCGGGAAGCATAATAAACATCGGTTCCTCGGTTTTCAAGTCAAATAATTACGAAGTGAAGGGTGATGAAGAATACATCAATGTAAAGGAACTGGATAAAACAAAATTTGCAATTCCAACTAAAATTTTTGTCGGGGCAATGCATCAGTTCTCACCAAAATGGAATTATGGCATCCTTGTAAACAACACATTTTACAAAAATAATTACACACCGTCGGCCACAATTTCGCTGAATGGTTACGTTGGGAAATGGCTTTCAACTTCGGCAAGTTATACAGCAGGATACAAATTCGACAACCTGGGAATAGGGCTGCGGCTGCGGTTTTTACCGGGCACCGACCTTTTTATGGTTACCGATAATATCATCCAGGCTATCAACTACAAAAATGCGAACCGATTTACTGCCGCCGTTGGCATCAACATGCTTTTTGGAATGAAAGGAGTTGAAAATTATACTTCTGAAACCGAAGACCCCTTGTAATACCGATTGCACATTCATTATAGTCAATTTCGACTTCGTCTTATTGCACTATATTCATGTAGCATCGGCATTATACCTGAATAGTTTTGGACTGAATAATAATTGCAAATGGTATAAAATATGGTTGTGTTCGAAAAATTGTATTTTCGGCATTGTAAATCAAAATGTATGAATATTGATGGAAAAACCATTTTTAATTGGTTGTTTACTATCGTACTGCTTTTTACTTTTGGAACTGCAGAAGCCAAATCAGACGAAACACTGGTTAATATTTACAAACGATTTACCGCATTACAATGCGACAGTCTGGTAAAAACAAACGAAATCAACCCGAATTTCGTGATTCTTGATGTACGGACTCCCTCAGAATGGGGTAATTATCACTTGAACGGTTCAATCAACCACAGCACAGGAAGTGCAACTTTTGATGCTGAACTCTCCACGCTTCCAAAACATAAAATCTACTTGTTGCACTGCCAGTCGGGCAGCCGCAGTGCGGGCGCTTTTTCAAAAATGAAGAACCTCGGCTTTGCAGAAGTTTATGAAATGATTGGAGGAATCAGTTCCTGGAGAAATACAGGTTTGCCGACTACCACAGCAACGGGACCAAAACTGATGGTGGTTTCGGTGGTAAAAAACACCAAAAGCACAGGCAACGATACAACAGCGGTAACTATCACCAACCGGGCAAACGGGGTGCTTTCTTTTTCAAATCTTTCGTTTACCGATGCACATGTTGTACAATCCAGTTTCGATAACCAGAAAACAATGACCGGTGCGGAGGACTATTCCTTTTTTGTGGTTCACCCGGCAGGAATGGGCGATTCGACACATGTTTCGCTTGCCAGCAATGGCGGAATTGTAACTTTTACCATCGGAAATTCACTTTCAACAAATGCAGTTGTCAATCCGTTAGCAGAACTCAAACTTTATCCGAATCCGGTTTCAGACAGGCTGTTTTTTGACACAGGCATTGCAACGATTGAAGAAATTACAATTTCGGATTTAACCGGGAAACAACTTTTAAATTTGCAATCTAACAGACGCATTGAAAACATTGACGTTTCAGCATATAAAAACGGAATTTACCTTGCCCGGATAAAAACGAGCGACGGTTTTTTTATGCGAAAATTTATGATTAAACGGTAAAAACCTGGACTAATGCAGAATATTCCCCTGATTCAGCACTTCATCGGAAAAAATAAAAATGCACGCAAATAACTCTGTTCATTTACATCAAAAACTAAAATCGAACATTATGAAACAGTTGTTATTCGCACTCATCCTATTGCTATCAGGATTCAATTTTATACAGGCACAAGAATCAAATCCTTATGAAGAGACCACATGGAATGTCATTCGCGAACGCCTTTTCAATGGTGAAAACTCAAAAGCATATCGTTTTGAAGACGACATCAGGTTTCAGATAAAAGGAGAAGCATCAAAAGAAGATTCAGTTGTAATTCAAGACATTATCAGCGAGTTGAAAGAATTGATTAAAATTGTGGATTTAAAACTGGTAAATGAGGATGGCAATTTCATAATTAATTTTCTTCCTGAGAATAGTGGAATAAAGCAAAAATCAAATTATCGTTTGCACGGAGTAACAATTAACTACACAGAATTGTGGTTTAGTTTTAATAACGACACATCACGGGAAAAAATCAAAAAAGAAATTTGCTATTACATATATCGGTATTTGACCCGAATATTTGAAAACAATTTTCAAACTACTTTCTACGGAGGTATTTTCGACCAGCCTTTCCCTGAAGTGATGCCACTTAATGCTATTGACAAAGACCTCATCTTAAAATTATATTCAAAAGATTTTTATAAACATCTAAAAGAAAATACTGTAAATAAGTTTGGCTATCTATACTACTTAAATTTACGATTTGAACCCTGGATAAAAAAGTTCACCAGGGCGCTGAGTATCGTTTTAGTCATTGCAGGTTTCTTATATCTTTTATCTGGTAAGAAAAGAAAACGAAGTACAACATTTTTAAACTATTTAATCAGAGGATTTCAGGTATTGCTTTGGATTCTCGCTTCTTACCTTCTTCTTACATTGCCTGATAGTATTCCTTTCAGGTTAGTATCAAACATGTGGGTTTTATTGGTTGCACAAGCACTGGAAGTTCTGGTGGTCGGAATTGTCTCAATATTCCTGATGTTTTTACTCGAACACCTTTTTTTAAAAAGAATTAGCAATTTTTTCTACCAGCAAGTTTTCGTTCTTTTCAATACTTTCTTGTCCATACTTTTTTGTTACTTTTTTATGTCGTTACCTTTTTTCTATTTTAACTTATCCGGCCCACCAGCAAGCGTGGATTATTCTCAACTTTTTAATCCATCGATGATATTTAACTATTCTATTATTGCATTTTTACGGGTTTTGTACAATTTTTTAGAATACAAAATGCAAAGCATCGTCAACCAAAAAGACGTAGAATTAGCTAAAATGAAAGAGTTAAAAAACCAGGCCGAATTAAATGCTCTGCATTCCAGAATCAACCCGCATTTTTTATACAACTCGCTAAATTCAATCGCCGAACTGGCGCATATTAATCCTGATAAGACTGAAAATATGGCCGTTGCACTTTCCGAACTGTTCAGGTACTCAATTAATAAAGAAAACAAAACCTTTGTGACCGTTGAAGAAGAACTGGAAATGGTAAAAAAATACCTCGAAATTGAAAAAACAAGGTTTGCCGAGAAACTGAACTACACAATAACCGTTGATGAAACGGCGAAGGAAAAACTTATTCCGAAGTTTTTAATTCAACCGCTGGCCGAAAACGCTGTTAAACACGGGCTTTCGAAAAACACAGCAACCGGAAAAATTTCAATTGAAGTTAAACAACTTGAAAACGATTTGGTAATTGCTATTTTTGACAACGGACCCGATTTTCCGGACGAACCGGTGAGTGGTTACGGTTTGCAAAACCTGTACGACAAACTCGAAATTCTATACGGAAAACAGGCAACCATTTATTGGGAAAACGGAAACAACAAGCATTTCAGAATAATTATTAAAAATCAGTTTTAAGGATGAACACACCTTTCAAATCGATGATAATTGACGACGAACCGCTTGCGCGGGTGCGATTGCAAAAACTGATTTCAGATTACCGGGCTACTTTCGAAATTGTTGGTGAAGCTGAAAATGGAAAAGAGGCTGTCGAAAAAATAAGCCTGCTGAAACCCGACCTTCTATTTCTGGATATTCAAATGCCCGGTTTAGATGGATTTGAAGTGTTAAAACAACTCGACTACCAGCCAAAAGTAATTTTTTGCACCGCTTTCGACGAATATGCGTTGCAGGCGTTCGATGCGTATTGTATTGATTATCTTGTAAAACCAATTACAAAAGAGCGGTTTGCAAAAACAGTTGAAAAACTGGGTCAATTTAACGGCAGCAGTTCAGAAATGAATCTGCAAAAACTCATTCAGCAGTTGCCGGACTTTAACAAAAAAGCAGAAGCGACGACTTTGCCTGTAAAAGTTGGCGACAGGGTAATTTTTGTGCGGCTCTATGAAGTTTCGTATTTTAAAGCCGACGAAAAATATGTTTCTGTAGTAACCAAACATTCAAAATCGTACATTTTAGACACAAGCCTGAAGCAACTCGAAGAAAAATTACCTGCCAGTTTTATCCGGGTTCACAAGGCATACCTTGTCAATAAAAATCTTGTAAAAGAAATCCGCAAACATTTTAACAACCGGTTTATTT
>DPCJ01000096.1:19091-20012 GCA_003516705.1 Prolixibacteraceae bacterium
TTAAAACAGCGCTGGAACTCAACGACGCCATGTTTGGAAGTATTCTTTTTGCGCTTCCGGTCGGACAGTTTCTGATGATGCCATTTTCGGGGAAACTGGTTACCCGTTTTGGCAGCGAAAAAGTGATTTTATTCGCCATTCCGGCCTATACACTCACATTAATTTCCATCGGACTGGTACAATCGGGTTGGCAACTGGCGTTGGTACTTTTTATGTTCGGCCTGTTTGGCAACATGAATAATATTGCCATCAATACCCAGGGAATAGCTGCTGAGCGGTTGTATGGCAGGCCGATAATGGCCTCATTTCATGGCGGATGGAGTTTGGCCGGATTTACCGGGGCATTAATCGGGCTTGCCTTGATTAACCTGGAGCTTACCCCTTTTCAACATTTTACAATTGTTGTTCTGTTGGTTTGGGGAATAATAGCCTTCAATTATCCTTTTCTGGTTCGAAGTAATTCAGATATAAATGTAATTCCTCAGCGGCGCAGATTTTTCGGAAAGCCCGATTCAGCTTTGGTGCAATTGGGTATTATCGGTTTTTGCAGCATGGCCAGCGAAGGAGCCATGTTCGACTGGAGCGGATTGTATTTCAAAGATGTTGTTGATGCGCCGGCTTCGCTGGTAATTCTGGGATACACATCATTTATGATAATGATGGCAACCGGGCGTTTTCTGGCGGACCGTATCATTTCAAAAATCGGTCGGAAAAGGATGTTGCAAATCAGCGGAGTGGTAATTTCGAGCGGACTGTTTACCGCTGTGATTTTTCCAACGTTGGTAGCCAGTACCATCGGTTTTATGCTGGTTGGACTTGGAGTTTCGAGCATTGTTCCTACTGTTTACAGCACCGCCGGAAAACAAACGCGAATTCCGCCCGGAATTGCGCTGGCCACAGTTTCAAGCGTCAGCTTTCTGG
>DPCJ01000088.1:0-11553 GCA_003516705.1 Prolixibacteraceae bacterium
CCTGAACCAGTTCTTCTGCATCGGGCTTGTTTTTTAAATATGATTTGGCAAATTGAAAAATACGCGGAGCATACCGTTCAAACAGTTCCTGATAGGCGCGTTTTTCTCCCGAATTTATTTTTCGTACCAATTCTGAATCATCGATATTCTCAAAAAGCCTCAAAGTAGAATCGTTTTTTGATTTTCGTAAATGTATATGAATTTACAGGAAATTTCAATTGACAAAATCATGTTTAGTCACCATAAAAATGGACTCTTCTGTAATTAAGCAATTTACATAATTACGATTTCGATTTTATATCACAAAAAAAGCGGATTCACCACAAATCCGCTTTTTCAAAATGATTTTCTTATTCCCAGGGAACCAGTTTTGATTTGTAATAGTCGATTTCAAGTGCTTCAAAACGTTTTCCATGTTTTGCCAGCCTGAGTTTGTACTCTTCCCAATTGCGATTAGCCGGCGCAGTCCAGCCAATTTCGGCATAGCCGGGCAACCTCGGAAAAACCATATATTCCACTTCGTCAATGTTGGTCACTGTTTCAGACCAGAGTGGCGCTTCAATGCCCAGTATTTGATCTTTTGTCAATCCGGGAACAAGTGTATCAGCGCTCCACGAGTATCCTTTATCAACTTCAATATAGCCGGCCCAATGCAATCCGAGATGTGTTGTCGAGTCGTACTGCATATCAAGATAAGCTTTTGATGCCGGAGAAATCAACACTTTTGCACCTTTTTCCAATCCTTTTGTAGTATTTTCAACGTCGGCCCAAAACTGAATTGTAGCTCCGGCAATGGGTGTGGCGTTGGCAATCTCGTCCCAGCCAATTACTTTCTTGCCATATTTGTTTACAATTTCCTGCGCACGGTTAATCAGCATAATATAATCCAATGAATCGGTTACATGCGACTCGTCGCCGCCAATGTGAAACCACGGCCCCGGAGTGATTGCTGAAATTTCTCGTACCACATCATCGATAAACTGGTAGGTTACTTCCTTTTTAGCCCACAACGTACTGAACCCAACTTCGGTACCTGTGTACAATTCGGTGGCTTTATCGTTTTTATTGAGTTCGGCATACGAAGCCAGTGCAGCATTTGTGTGTCCCGGCATATCAATTTCGGGAATGATTGTGATGTTGCGTTCCAGAGCATAATTCACAAGTTTGGTATATTGTTCCTGTGTGTAAAAACCTCCGGCACCACCGCCAACTTCAGTGCTTCCGCCAATTTCGGTAAGTTTAGGCCACGATTTGATTTCGATTCTCCAACCCTGGTCATCGGAAAGATGCAGGTGAAGTACATTTATTTTGTACGCAGCAACATAATCAATCAGTTGTTTAACCTCTTCAACACTAAAAAAATGTCGGGCCACATCCAGCATCACACCGCGGAAAGCAAAATCGGGATAATCGGTTACCGTTCCGGTTGCAATTACAGGAACTTCGCCTTCAGTAGTTTTTACTGGCAAAGTCTGCAACAATGTCTGAATTGCGTTGAAAACTCCGGCAGGCTGATTGGCTTTTATTTCAACCAGTTCTTTGGCAATTACAAGTTCGTATCCTTCGTTTCCCAACTCAGGTTTTCCAGCCGAAAGCGAAAGGTAAATTCCGCTAACAGGAACTTCTCCCGAAGTTTTTACCTCGAAAGTTGCCCCGCTAATTTTTCCGAGTGATTCAGCCAGGTATTTCCCACTTTGTTCAAGTCCTTCCTGCACATTGATAACCGTGGCGCTTTCAAGTTTGAAAGCCTGACCGGTAGCAGTAACCGACACAGGTTTTGGGATAAATGGTATTTGTGAAAGATCGGTTTTAACCGAATTGCACGAGAAAAGAAACAGCATTCCGATAGCTGAAAAAAGTGTGATTAATCTGTAGTTCTTCATTTTTCTGATTTTTTATTGAATGGTAAAAATAAGGTTTTACACCGATTTTAGAACTTGCTTAACTAATTTTCAGTAATCACAATCTCGTTTTTACCTTTGTTTTTCTGATTATTAGTGGTAAAAACCACCCTGGTAACGTTACTCCAGTAGCGTTTCAATCCGCTATCAGTTATTGTTGTAACTTCAATTTTTGGGGTCAGGTTTTTTGGATTAAAAGCTATATTCAATGCAAAACCTTCGCCTTCGAGTTTTAAAGTTCCTGGTGTAATTTCGGTGACTTTGCAACTGGTTACAAAATTCAGGGTCGAAGGTGCTACCACTTTTTTCAGTTCGTAATTATCGCTTATAACGAATCTTTTCCCGCGTTCGAGTGTGTAACTTCGCACCCATTTTTTTACCTGAGCTTGTTCAGGATATGCCTTAAAAATATCGGTGGAAAAAGTCGCTTTTTTTGCATCTGCAGTAAAAGCTGAGTTGGTTGCCACAAATTCGCGTCCGTCTTTTTGGTCAACCCCATTGATTTTTGGCAGATTGTGGTACTGGCTCTGCATGGTCCAGATTTCGTAGCGGCGACTGCTGAAAGTTTTGGCAGTGTATGTTTCGCGGCCAATATCAATCAGACAGGGTTTCCCGTTAAAATACAAAACACAGCTTCCCAAATCGTTGTGGTTATGACTTTCAGCATTGTGACCGCCTTTTGCAGCAAAAAAGAAACCTTCGGAAGAATTGGCTTTGTCACGGGCACCGGCAACCTGTAAATCGGGTAACCAGAAATCAAAAATCAACGCATTTTCGGCTTCAGCATTTTCAATTTCTTTCAGGTGCATCAACTGCATAAGCTGCTCATCGATTTTACCATCGGGAATTTCGGCTCCCCAATTCTGTTTTTTTGCCAGGAAAGCTCCAAACTTCTGCATTACCGGGTCGTTGATATCTTTCCCGTAGCTGTAAATAATTTGCGGACGACCACCGGTTGTCGCGTCGGCGTCGGCAAAATTGATGAAATACGGATATTCGATGTAAGCCTTGTAAACATAGCTTCCCATGTTTTTTATAAGCTGGCTTTCGTAAATATCGAATTGGCCGTTTGTGGCTCGTTTCAGCAAATCGAGGCATTGGTAAAGCGATGCTCCTGCCCTGCCCCAGTAACTCGGCCCCTCGTCACAACCGCCATCATTTGGGTAAATATTCACAAACTGGTCAAGCGATTTTACTACTTTTTCCACTCCACTGATTTTTTTTGCCTGATCATCTTCTAAAATCAAAATGGCGGTAAGCATATTATGGTTTGTCCATGGATTCCAGTTATTTACCTCGCGACTGCCATCCAAACCCTGCCACCAGAAATCGCTGCGATTATAATATGGCAAAACCGCTTTGTACATGATTTCATCTTTTAACCGGGTCGAAATCAGCGGGTGGATTTTATTGAATTCGTCTTTAAACAAAAACCATGTCCACGAAAGGATGTTGGCAATTTCGCCCACACCCAAATCAATGGAGGGATTTTTTATATCCGGTAATCCGCTTGGTGTGGGCAAATGCGCCGACCAGCCCCACCAGGTTTGTTCGCTGTAATACCAAACTCCGTTAATTATCTGGTCGATAAAACGGCCTTTCCCTTCGGCCAGTTCACCCATTACGAGAGAGGTCAAAGCTGCGCGCGGTGCAGCATACACTTCCTGACGGCGGTCGCCCGAACGGATAATTTCGAGGTAATCTGTGGCTTTTACCACCGGCCAGTTGTAGCTGTCTGCCTTTTCAGCTTCGGCAATGTATTCATTCCTGATTTCAACCGGAAGGTTATTCCAGAAGTCCCTATTGTAATAATCAGGAAAACCTAAATCAGCAAAGTTTTTTACCAGCGATTGCTGAAGGTTTATTTCAGTTGCTTCTTTTTGCAACAAATCGCGCCTTTCCTTGGTAAATGCCGAAAAAGTGAAACTGAGGGCAACACAAATCATAAGAAATGTTTTCATCGTTTTAGGTTTAGTTTTTTTAAATTGAACTGAAGTAAAATAACATCTTTTCAGAAAATAAAACCTCCTGAAATTGAATCGAAATTAAAATATTAGAGAAACAGAAAACGAAAATAAAATCAGGATTTGTTTTTATATTCTTTTGGCACCACCTCACCACGCGCCACCAGCAGTGCATTCATGGCGAGTGCTTCCAGTTCGTCTTCGCCGGGATACGAAAAAACGGGAGCGATGAAACCCACTTTTTGATTCATGTACATTTCGAGATTTTTGTTAAAAGCCATGCCGCCGGTGAGCAGAATTGCATCTACATTTCCTTCGAGAACAACAGCCATTTCGCCAATGAGTTTGGCCACCTGGTAAAACAGCGCTTCCTGGTAAAAACGGGCTTTTTCATCGCCGCTGTCGGCTTTTTGCTGCACTTCCTGCGCGCTGTTGGTTCCCAGAAAACTCACAAAACCGCCCTCGCCCACCACCATTCTGTCAACCTCGCTTTTGGTGTACTTCCCACTAAAACAGGCAGCAATCAACTGACCGGCGGGCAGCGTTCCCGAGCGTTCGGGGCTAAACGGGCCTTCGCCGTTAAGCGCGTTGTTTACATCAATCACCCGGCCTTTTTTGTGCGCGCCTACCGAGATTCCGCCGCCCAGATGCGCCACAATCAGATTGAGTTCTTCGTATTTTTTTCCTGTTTTTTTTGCGTGTGCCTTCGCTGTGGCTTTTTGATTGAGGGCATGAAAAATGGATTGCCTTGCAAAAAGCGAATGCCCCGAAACCCTCGCAACCGGTTCCAACTCGTCGGTTACCACGGGGTCGGCCATAAAAGCCTGAGCGTTCGGAATCTGTAGCGCAATAAAATCGGCCAGCAGCGGACCAAGATTACTGGCATGTTGCCCCATCACACCTTCGCGCAAATGCTGGAGCATCAGGTTATTTACCCTGTAAATCCCCGACTCCACCGGATAAGTAAGACCACCGCGACCAATAATAAACTTCAGCGAATCAACCTCGATTCCTTCTTCCACCAGCGCATCAATAATCAATCCCTTGCGGAAATCGAACTGGTCGATGATGGTTTCGTAATGAAAAAGGTCGTCGAAAGAGTGACGGATGGTTTTGTTCAACACACATTCGTTGTCGAAGTAAACCGCAAACTTGGTTGAGGTCGAACCCGGGTTGATGGCCAGTATCCGGTGCATATTCAGCTTAACAATGAGGCCAGCGCCAGTGAGTTGAGCTTTGTCCGTTCGCTGTCGCCGCGCGACGAAACCACCACCGGCACTTTTGCACCCGCAATGATTCCCGACATTTCGGCGTTGGCTAATTTTGAGTTGGATTTATAAAAAACATTGGCCGCGTCGATATTCGGGAAAAGCAGACAATCGGCATCACCAGCTACAGGCGAGGTAAAACCTTTTACTTCGGCTGAATAGCGATCGAGCGCCACATCAAGCGCCATCGGGCCATCCACCAGCCCGCCTTCAATTTGTCCGTGTTCGTTCATTTTGGCAATGGTAGCGCCATCCATGCACGACTGTATTGAAATGATAATCTGCTCGGTTGGTGCAATTACGGCCACTTTTGGTTCATCAATTCCCAGCCGGTGCGCAGTTTGAATCAGGTGGCCCGTCATCATGATTTTTTGTCTCAGGTCGGGATATGGAATTACGGCAGCATCAGAAAAAATAAGCAGTTTATGGTAATTTACATTGTGCATTACCGAAACATGGAAAAGTGTTGAGTTAGACGGCAGCAACCCGTTTTCCTTTTTCAGCAGCACTTTCATAAACTTGTCTGTCGAAATGAGGCCTTTCATTACAAGGTCGGCTTCGCCGGCATTTACAAGTTCAACCGCGCGGTCGGCGGCATCTTTGGCTGTGGGAGCATCCACAATCCGGTATTTTACCGGGTCGATTCCGAGGTTTTTCAAGGCTTGTAAAATCTCGGTGGTATCGCCTGTTAAAATGGGCGATACAAAACCCATTTTCACAGCTTCGTTTAAACCTTCAAGCGTGCTTTCGTCAACGCCGTTCACCACCACCACGCGTTTTACTTGTCGCTGGCAGGCTGTTTCCAGCATATCGGTAAAATTTCTGATTTGCATTTTTTCTTATTTTTTGCGCGAATTTAGACCAATCACAGGTTCAAACTTACAACATTTCTCAGGTTTTTAAGCCGAAACTTTGCTTTAAAAAGTGCCGGGTTTTAATCTGATTTTCAATAAGAAAAAAGAAAGCAGGAATGTAACTTTTCCTGCTTTTAAAATATTGAATTGTTAAAAATCCGACCGTTTGTGCCATTAAATTAATTATTGCAAAATAATCCGTTTTGAAACCGCAGTTGTTTCATTTTTAAGTTCAAGAATATAAATGCCCGGTTTTGTGGCTGGCAAATCAAGTTGGTAACTCCCAGTTATTTCCGCTTCTTTAATGAGGACAACCCGCCCCTGAATATCGGTTAACCGGAGCTGGTATCTATCCGCTTTACCCGTTGATATTGAAATTGTTACAAAATTATTTGTCGGATTGGGATAAACTTGAATAACATCATCATCGTTATTTTTGATAATTATACCGGTATTGATAAAATTTAATAAAACCTGTTTAAAAAAATCAACATTTACACCTTCTTCATCAAAATAATAAAATTGAATCGCATAATTGCCAAGCCAGCTGCTCACTGATATATATTTTATAGAATCATTTACATACCAGTTTAAACTCCATTCCTCAACCGCCTTTTTTATTGATTCTGAATCACCTAAAATACATAAAGGGGTTCTTTTAACAGTACTGTTCAACTCTGCCGCTTTTTGCGCCGCATCATTATCAGAAAACTCAGCAATATCAATACTGAAAAATGAATTTTCTGCAGACCATTGTTCTCTCATTCCCAACACAAGGCTATCTTCATTTAAAATCCATTTCGAATCTTCGATTTTATTTTTGCTGAACCCATGTTTTAAAAGAGTATCCTCTGATGAACTAACAACTATCTCAAAATCAGCAGAAGATATTTGTTCTTTCCTGAGCAAAGTATCTTTGACTTTGTATTCCGTTGAAATACTATCATTAATTTTTTTCAATATCCTTTTTGAGACGTCGTTTATGGTTTTTCCTGCGGAAACAGGGTCTTCAAAAGGTTCAAATATGTGCAGCCCAACATTCCACTTTTGAAATATAACAGCAGTTCTGTCGGTCGAAGTCCATGATAAGTTTCCGGTCGGCTCTCCACCGGGGGAACCAAAAACATAAATACCGGCAAAAGACCTGGATAATTTTGATGTCTCTTCTATCGCATCAAATTCACTATTGTATTCATAATATTTAACATACAAATACTGATCCCTGCCGATTTCTTTCCATTTCTGCTGGATACCTTCCTGCAACTGTTCACCTTTGTCGTTCCAAAGGTATAACGATTGGTCCTTCAACTCCCATCCGGGAATATCGGTTGCTAAAAGCACATACTTTTCCTGGCAAAACAAATCGATAGGAGAAGATTGCAACAGCAGGAAGAAAATTTGCAATAATGCGATGCTTTTTATTTGAAAAAAATTGAATAGAATGACCTTCATATTAATGTTAATTTTTAATTGTCTTCACTCATTTATTTCGGCAAATAATCCATCCAAATATTTCCCGAAGCAGACCCCTGCTGTCGCAGGTCTGCGACCTCCCGACAATTCGGGACAAGTTGTGTCTTGCTTTGAAAAAGCAAAAAATTCTTTGCCCTTGTGGGGCAAGACACGGTTTGCAAAACCGCATTAGCCAGGTGCGCGATTATTTTTATAATTCAGATTAGGATTCAATTTCACGCTTTAATCTTTTATACACCTTACTGAGTATCCTGATTGTTTAATGCATCCTCCCCACCCTGTAAACCCGGCAATAACATATTCTGCCCTTACACTCCATGCATTCGTTTCGGTAGTTTCATCTGTACAATACCAGTAACCATAGTTGCCAATGTCGAAAAAATATCCAAGTTCAGTCCTGAATCCACCGGGAAGTGCGCAAAATCCAACTTCGTTGGTTGCACCGACATTCGGATTTATCCAATGCAATGTTCCCGTCTCCTTTAGCTTGCCGCCTGCAACTTCCCAGCCACCCAGGTAATCCCATAGCGCAGTCCACTCCTGGAGACTTGGTACATGCCAGCCTTCAGGCGCAAGTTTTCGGCTGTCGTTTACGGTAAACCAGTTGTACAAAGCGCCATAAACGGGTTTGTTTTTACTGTCGTTGTTGTACCAGCAATATCCTCCTGTTGTGAGTGACTGCCAGGCGGTTTTATCGGTAATATCTGGTATCGGGTCACCATTTCTGTAACGGGTTGTACGCAGGTTTTCAACCATCCAAATCTGATTTCCAATCTGTATTGCATGGTAAACATTTCCATCGATATCGGTAACAGTCCCTATTACCGATTCTTTTGTTTTAAACGAAATCTCATTCCCGTAAGCTGTTCCGGCGCTGTTTGTTGCAAACGCTCTTGCGTAGTAGGTTGTATTTTCCGACAGACCTGTGATGTTACAGGTAAAAGTATCACATCCGGGTCCAACATCCATTTTGGCATCTTCAATATCCGGATTTTGACTTATACTCCAGCAAATTCCTTTGGCAATAACCGTAGAAATTCCTTCTTTAAATACATCTCCACTGATGGTTGCTGAGTTTGCCCTGATATCTTTAACCTCTTCATTGGTTGTTAATTCAGGAAGTGCATTAAACTGAAAATCAGAATTTTCAATAAATTGTTCGATGTATTTTTCGAAATCAGGAATCGTAACATTCATGCTTAATGCCTTATATCGGTCTTCCAGATTCTTTCTGATTTGAACAGGGTTAAGTTTGTGGGCATTAAAAATCAGCTGCTCACCTAAAATCGGGTCTGTCAGAGTACCATCTTCTTTCATATCATTACTGATGTTGGCGATAAGTTCCGACAATTCAGCTACCGTCAAATGTCCCTGCAAAATGACTGAAATAGCTAACAAAATTGCATTGTCGTCACCACTTTCAGCAATATCGAGTTGTTCCGATTCCGGCATATTAGGTTTGCTGACCTCAAAAATGCCGAGAATTTCTGTCTGCGCCTGTGCTTTTGCTTCAACAAAAGTTTTTCCACCTGAAACAAGATACTCAACTCTCGCTTTTTCAAGCGTTGACAGCACATTAATATTCAAACTTGTTTTGTCTGCCAGGTTTGATAACGCATACAAAGTTAGTTGCGCTGCCGAACTTCCGTTTGCGACCTCGTTGAAATAAAAACCATCTGCTTTCAGCAATACATATTCGGAAACTAAATCCACATTATTTATTTCGAATGTTCCTTTGTTATCCGAAATCTGTGACGGGAAATTTTTACCTGTAGCCGCCAGGTTTTCCGACAATTCATAAACAGTAACTGACGTCCCACTCAAAAAAGGCCCTTTTTGAACATATCCGTTTAACTTTTCGAGTGACAGTCCTTCTTTAATAACGTCATCCGTTTTACATGCTGCAATTAATAAAAGAGTCAATAATTGCAGTAAAATAATCTTTTTCATATTGTTGTCTGTTTAAATTTTTGTCTGTTCATTGGCTTTGGTCAGCAACACATTTCCAGCTTGTTAAAACCCCAAAATATAAATAAAAATAATCAGAATCCATCATTCTAAACCTTTCTATTATATTGTTTTACAACATACTTTTATTTCGAACACGTTTCAGTTTTTATGCTAAATTCATACCCTGATTTGTTTTACACATAACAAAAGCAAAATTCAAATTCAACTGTTAATGTGATTTAAGATGAAGCAAAGCGTAACAATATACAAAAGCCTGTATGAACTTTTTTCGACTGCGCAAAAACGTTCGAACGGAGTTTTTTGTTATTGCTTGCAGCGACATTAATAAATGAAACATATTGACTGCAGACTTAATTGAATCAATCTTTTAAAATTTTGTTATTATGGTAGATAAAATCACAAGTCTGGCCGAATACTTTCAGAAATACCAGGAAAGTGTGGCCGACCCCGAGGGATTCTGGGGGAAAATTGCTGAAAGCCATTACTGGCATAAAAAGTGGGACCGCGTGGTCGATTGGCGTTTTTCGGGGCCCGGCGCTCCCGATGTAAAATGGTTTGTTAACGGCAAACTAAATATTACCGAGAATATTTTCGAAAGAAACATGTTCATGCGGAAAGACCAGGTAGCGCTTATCTGGGAACCAAACGACCCGAACGACCCGGCAGTAAAGATTACTTATGGTGAGCTGTTCGACAAGGTGAAACAATTTGCCAACGCCCTGAAAAACATTGGGGTTGAAAAAGGCGACCGCGTGGCCATTTACCTGCCCATGGTTCCTGAACTGGCCGTCGCCATGCTGGCCTGCGCACGCATCGGGGCCATTCATTCCATCGTTTTTGCAGGCTTTTCTGCAACTGCTCTGTCAGACAGGATTATCGACGCTGCTGCCAAAGTGGTGATTACTTCCGACGGCGCTTACCGTGGCGCCAAAAGCATCGGGCTGAAATCGATTGTTGACGAAGCGCTCGAAAAATGCCCTTCTATTCAAAAAACAGTGGTTTTAAAACACACCGGTGACGAAGTTAATTTCGATGCAAAACGCGACATTTGGTGGAGTGACCTCATTAAAGGTGTTTCGACCGAAAATACTGCCACCGAAATGGATGCAGAAGACATTCTTTTTATTCTTTATACCTCGGGCTCAACCGGAAAACCCAAAGGCGTGGTGCATACCACCGCCGGCTATATGGTTTATGCCGAATACACGTTTAAAAATGTTTTTCAGTACAACGAAGGCGATACGTATTGGTGCACTGCCGATATTGGCTGGGTTACCGGACACTCGTACATTGTTTACGGTCCGCTGCTTACAGGCGCTACTTCCATCATGTTCGAAGGTGTGCCGACTTACCCCGATGCCGGGCGTTTCTGGCAGACAATCGACAAATATAAAGTCACCCATTTTTACACTGCACCCACCGCCATCAGAGCTTTGCTGGCGCAAGGCGACCAGTGGGTTACAAAACATAACCTCGGCTCATTAAAAGTATTAGGCACGGTGGGTGAACCCATTAACGAAGAAGCATGGCGCTGGTATCACGATTTGGTGGGCAAAGGCAAATGCCCCATTGTGGACACCTGGTGGCAAACTGAAACCGGTGGCATCATGATTTCTCCGCTGGCAGGGCTAACACCCACAAAACCCTCGCTGGCAACACTGCCGCTGCCGGGAATTCAGCCCATTTTAGTCGATCCTGAAGGCAGGGAACTGAAAGGCAACGGCGTTGAAGGAATCCTTTGTATTAAATATCCGTGGCCGGGCATGTTGCGCACCACTTATGGCGACCACCCGCGCTGTTTCCAGACCTATTTTTCGGCTTTTCCGAACCTGTACCTCACGGGCGACGGCGCCAAACGCGACGAAGAAGGCTACTACCGCATTATTGGCCGCATTGATGATGTGATTAATGTCTCAGGGCACCGCATCGGAACTGCCGAGGTGGAAGACGCTATCAACCAGCACCCGAAAGTGGTTGAATCGGCAGTGGTGGGCTATCCGCACGAAATTAAGGGCGCGGGAATTTACGCCTATGTAATTTGCGACGACCTGACGGATGACGAAATGAATACGATTGAAGATGAAATTCGTGCAACAGTCACCAAATTTATCGGGGCCATTGC
>DPCJ01000088.1:11558-11862 GCA_003516705.1 Prolixibacteraceae bacterium
ATGCCGAATTCATTTCGGCATCTCTCTGTCATTACTTCACTATGCCCAATTATTTTGGGTGAACTCTCGCAAAGACGCTGAGATTCAAAATATTCAACTTTGCGCCTTTGCGAGAAATTTTCTCTTTTCTTTTTTTCTCAATCAAACCAAAACTTATAAAAAATGACTGAAACAAAATCGAACCGTGGAATGGTGGTTTTTGGTGCCATTCTCATTCAGTTAGCCCTCGGAAATTTGTATGCATGGTCGGTATTTACCAGCGACCTTGTACAGGAAGGCTGGACAAAAGCACAAACCCAGGTGG